>CAYGHT010000137.1:0-4542 GCA_964349755.1 uncultured bacterium | reverse complement strand
TCCGAGAGCAAATATGCCGAGGCTACCCTAGCTAAAAAAGTTGCAAAGTCGAGTTTATGACGTTTCATCCGGATTTTGGGATGAGGGCTTTGTGGGTGGGTGGTTTGTTTCTTTGGCTGGTGGTTGGCGTGTCACCCTCGATTTTAGGGTTTCTGGAGGGGGGAGGGTGTCGGCGATTCGGGCTCGGAAGAGGCCTGTTAGGCGGCTGGGCTGAATTGCTGAGGGGCCCGTTTTTGGAGCATCTAGTTTCGTGGCCATGAATTTGCCGCCGAGCAGTTTGCTTTCGCAGCACTTCTTGAATTTTTTTCCCGAGCCGCAAGGGCAGGGGTCATTTCGTCCGGTCTTTTGCATACTTTGTAGCACTTGAAGTTTTTTGAATGGGGGCCAGTGTATTACAGATTGAGCGATAAAGTCCATAAGAAGATTGACCTTCGAGGGGCTCCTCGCTAAACTAAAGCGCTCTTTATGACTCTTGAACTTCAAATTCCCATCGCAAAACCGCCTTGGACGGCGCTTGGCAAAGAGCTGGAAAGCTGTGTGCGCAAGGCGATTTACGACTTTCACTTGTTGGATTCTACGACCGAGAAGTTGGCGATTGCGCTGAGCGGCGGGAAAGATTCTCTGAGTTTGCTTTTTTTGCTCCACGCGCTTCGAGGGCGGGGATTTCCCCGTTTCGAACTGGTTGCGATCCATGTCGATGGGGAGTTTAGTTGTGGCGCTGGGATTGGCGTTGGTTTTCTTCGTTCGATTTGCCAAGAGCTCGGCGTGCAATTCATCACCTGCACCTCCACGCAGAAACGAGAAGAGCTCGAGTGTTACCGCTGTTCGCGCGAGCGCCGTAAGCTCATCTTCAATGCAGCCAAAGAGGCGGGCGCAACAATTGTGGCGTTTGGTCATCACCGCGATGATAGCGCGCAAACGCTCCTTTTGAATTTGCTCCATAAAGCGGAGTTTGCGGCCAATTTGCCGAAAGTCCCGATGCGCGACTACGGAGTCACGATCATCCGTCCTCTCATTTACATCGGCGAGCAGAGCTTAAAGCAGTTTGCGCAGCAGCATGGGTTTGCTCGGATTACCTGTCAGTGTCCTGTGGGCCAGAACTCTAAGCGCAAGAGCGTCGAGCAGATTCTCCAAGAGTTGGAAGTTCATTTTCCTCATGCTCGGACCAACCTTGCAAAAGCTGGACTTCTTTACGGCTCAGAAAAAGCGTTGATTCCATAAATTGCAGGAGATGCTATACCTAGAACATGGATTTTCCCGTTGCAAAAACGACCATGTTTCTAGAACTTGCGACGTTTTTTGGCTATTTTGCAATTTTGCTTCTCGTCTCATTTTTGTCGGTCAAACGGCAACGCTCCGACACCGATTTTGTCATCGGAAATCGGTCGTTGAATTTTTGGCTCACAGCGCTTTCGGCCCACGCCTCAGACATGAGTGGCTGGCTCTTTTTAGCGTATCCAGCGATGATGTTCTTGACGGGGCTGTTTTCTGCTTGGGCGGCAATCGGTTTGGTCATCTTCATGTTTCTCAATTGGCAATTTGTTGCGCCGCGCATTCGAATCATCACTGAGCAATCCAATAGCTTGACCATCAGCTCTTACTTTGAGAGTCGCTTTGCCGATCGCTCTGGAAGCATCCGCATTCTATCGGCCTGCATGTCGGTTCTCTTTTTTACATTCTACATCTCTTCTGGCCTAGTCGCTCTTGGCATCCTCGTCGAATCGCTTTTCAACCTCAGTTACACGGTTGGGATCTCCATCGGCCTTGCGATCGTCGTCTTCTACGTATTTGCCGGAGGCTATCGCACGGTGGCCTACATCGATTTATTCCAAGGATTTTTTCTCCTCGGCGTCATCCTTTTTATTCCGATCTATTTGCTGCTCGAGATCGGTGGCATGGCCCCTGTCATGGACGCCATTCGTCAAAAAGCCCTTTCGACGACTCTTTTCCCCGATTTTTCTCCTAAGACGCTTTGGACGATTTTCACCACCGCAGCGGGTTGGGGTCTCGGCTATTTTGGCCAGCTCCACATCATCACGAAATTCATGGGCATTCGGCAAGTGTCCGATATGAATAAAGCCAAATACCTTGGCATGAGCTGGCAAGTCCTCGCATTGGGCGCTGCGACGATCGTCGGCCTGCTCGGCATTTATTATTTTCCTCAAGGATTGGCCAATCCAGAAGAGGTCATTCTCAACATCGTAAAAACGACTCTGGCTCCGTTTTTTGCAGGTCTTGTGTTGTGTGCCATTTTAGCCGCGACCACCAACGTCATGGCAGCGCAAATCTTGGTCGTCGCATCGAATCTTTCCGAAGATTTTTACAAGAAGCTATTCAATAAACACGCAACGCCGCAAGAGCTTTTGCGCGTCTCGCGCATCAGCGTCGTCATTGTCGCGTGTGTTGCCTTCATCGTCGCATTTTTCAAGATCTCCACGATCTACCAACTCGTTCTCTACTCCTGGAATGGACTCGGCGCTGCCTTCGGACCTCTTGTCCTGCTGTCTCTTTATCAGAAAAGCATCAATAAATACGGAGCGTTCGCAGGTGTTTTAGTCGGAGGGCTAGCGGCCGCGATTTGGCCCTATTTCGATAGCCGCTACCAACTCGGACTTCCTTCCATCATCGTTGGGTTTGCTCTGGGGGTCATTGCCATTCAAGGGGTCTCCGCCCTGGCTCGCAATCGCTTAGAGCTTCCACTTGAACCATAACCGCCACTCAAGGATACTGTTTCCCCTATGACAAAACCTTTCCTTTTGATTACAAACGACGACGGCATTCACGCCCCAGGAATTCGGCATCTATGGGAATCGGTCGCCTCATTTGCCGACGTGGCCATCGTCGCCCCCCAAAACGAAAAATCGGGTAGCGGCCTCTCCATTACTTGGACCAAACCGCTTGTAATTCAAGAAATTTCTTGGCCTCAGAGTGTCTCGGCGTGGAGCGTCAATGGAACCCCCGCCGATTGCGTCAAAATGGCGCTCAGCGTTCTCTTAAAAAGGCGTCCCGATATGGTCATTTCGGGGATTAACCGCGGCTCCAATGCAGGCAGAACAGTGCTCTATAGCGGCACGATCGGCGGCGTGATCGAAGGGATCTTGAAAGGGATTCCGGGCATTGCCTTTTCGTTTTGCGATTTTGATGCGCCTCCTCAAATAGCAACTGAGCCCTACGTCGTCCCGCTCATTCGCCATTTTCTCGAGCATCCTCTGCCCACAGGCTCCCTACTCAACGTCAATTTTCCAGAAAATTGCGCGCTCAAAACAAACGGGTTTAAGCTTGTGCGTCAAGGCCGCGGTCAATGGAGCGAGGCGCCGGACAAAAGAACCCATCCGGAAGGAATGCATTACTACTGGCTCGGCGGCAAATGGCAGCCATGTGTCGATGAGGGAGTCGAAAGCGATGTCCATTGGCTCGAAAAAGGCTACGTCACCGGAGTTCCTATCCACGTCGGAGAGCTCACCGATCACCAGGCAATCGCAAGTCACAAAACCCGCGTCGAAGGGCTCTTCAACGGCGCAGCAGCGCCTTCGCTTCGCTCTGCGCGCTCTCAATGAGCGCGCGACACCCCGGCATCTCGTAGAGCCGAGCGAGCTCTGCAAAGAGTGCATCGCTTGAGGGTGTCGGGGACTCCTCAAAGGGAGCATCGTCCAACTCCCGCGCCTTCAGCGCAAGCTTGGCGAGGCGCGTGAATGTCCTCTGAAGCTCTGGAAGCACCTCACCCAGCTGATCGCGCGTATCCACCCGATGGAGCAGTGTTGCCGCTTTACGCATTTCAGCTGCCGCCTCTACCCGAAGATCCGACAGCGACGCAGGCTGGCATGCCGCAAGAAAAAATAGGGCGAAAATCAACAGCCAATTCAAGCAAGCGCCTCAAAGGTGATATCGAGTAACGGATGTTGATTCCATTCGGGATCGTCGAAGTGCCACCATTCCGTCTCCAGCGGTAAAAAGCCAGCCTGCGCCATCGCCTCTTGCAACAAGCGCCGATTCTCTAAGCATTCGCCTGCACACGCCGTGTAATTGCGGTGCGCCCGCTCGCTAAAGTCGTCAAATTGCGAGGGCATCGGCAGTTCCCTGCCCAAATGGTCGATGAGCGTCACGTCGACCGACGCCCCACGGCTATGCCGCGAGCCATCCAAGGGGTTTGCGACGTAACGGGGGTCGGGCATCAGCGCCCAAAAAATTTCCTGCACAGGACGAGGGCGGTACGCGTCGAGGACTTTGAGGCGGAGCTGGTGCCGCTCGAGCGCCTGAGATGCGGCCAGGAGCCGAAGCGCCGTCCCCTCGAGCAAGTAGGCGCGAGCAGTTGGTGGATAGACCGCTCTGCCGACGAAATTCGCGGGGCTTGCATAGGCGAGCTCGACTACGAGGTTTGGGATCACCGTTTCGAGGAGCACTAGGTTCATGACTCTTGTATTTATAGCGAACTTCATCAATTTCCTTGAGCGAAATCTATCTACTAAATTATGATCCCTCCATTGTCCCGGGCGTATAGCTCAGTTGGTAGAGCGCCTGTCTTACACACAGGTGGTCATAGGT
>CAYGHT010000136.1:0-4556 GCA_964349755.1 uncultured bacterium | reverse complement strand
CGCGGCTTTCGATAGAAATGGGACGCACTCTAAAGTCCGTTCATGGATATCTCCAGCGCGAAAGCCCTCTCCAAATACCCATTTGTATTTATGTTTCGCATAACTTCTGGAAAATAGACGCGTGGGCCGTGAAGAGCGGTACTCGAAAAGCCACTCTCCTACAATTCGTTTGCCCGTGACGGCAAAGCCGTATTCATACTTAATGGGCTGTTTGCCTCCTGCTACAAACGCCACCTCAAACACGCTCGGGGCAGCTGCCGCCTTTGCTGAAAGGCGAAACGGCTCAACCCATTCGATCTCGTCACCCCGTTGAATCCTTGCCGCATCGATGATGAACTGACGCACATGACCCATCGCTCGAATGAATGTGCTCTTTCCAGATGCATTGGGACCAAATAGAGCGGCTGTCTTGAGCAAGGAACATGTATTTTTTCGCTTATGACCAGGCAATTTTAAAGTGAACGTATTTTCCAGAAGTTCGCTCGAAGAACAACTAAGTAACGAAAGCGTTTGCTTCGTCTCAATCGAGCGAAAATTCGTCACAGAAAATGAGATCAGCATAGAAAAGCCTGTGTTTATTTCTAATATTTGCATTTTTTATGCAAAAACACAAGTTTAAACCAAAACTGCCTAGTGCCTGACCACAAAAATCTTTGCGATTTTGACAACGTCAAAGCCTCTAGAATCGACGATCGCGATTCGCAGCGTATTGCACTAATACGCAACGAATCGCGATCGTCGATTCTAGAGAGCTTTCACGCTGTCAAAATCGCAAAAATTTTCGTGGTCAGGCACTAAGAAAACCAACGTTCAGACGATTTGTTTGCGTGAGAAATTCTCGTTTCATTACGATGGACTATAACAGGGCGAGGGAACGGCGATGGCGAACGTAGATGTACTAAAAATTCGGGGCGGCAAACCACTTCAGGGATCAATTCGGGCATCGGGAGCGAAGAATGCGATGACCAAGCTGCTCGTCGCATCGCTGCTCTCCGATCGCAAGTGCACGTTTTACAATGTGCCGAATATTGGCGATGTGGAAATCACCGTCAATCTGTGCAAAGAGATCGGCTCCGAGGTGTTGTGGGATCGGAAAAATAGAGTGCTCCAGATTTGCACAACGGATCTCAAGACCTCCTATGTTCCACAGCGCTATTCTGGATCCAATCGAATTCCCATTCTGATGATCGGCGCGCTCCTTGGGAGAACTGATGAGGACATCATCGTTCCAACGATCGGCGGCGATCTCATTGGCTCAAGACCTGTGGATCTGCATATTCATGCGCTCCAAAAATTGGGCGCGCGCATCGAATACCGAACGATGAAAAAGGAAGGCGCATACTTTGCACAGGCACACAAAGGCCTAACTGGCAGTGTCATTCACTTCAGCTATCCGTCGGTAGGCGCAACAGAAAACACCATTTTGGCGGCTGTCCGCGCAAAAGGAACCACGATCATCAAGAATGCGGCCATTGAACCCGAGATCATCGATTTGATTTTGTTTTTGCAAAAACTCGGAGCGCAGATCACCGTGGACACCGACCGTACCATCTGCATTCAGCAAGCAACCCGCTTTCACGACGTCGAACACACCGTGCTCACCGACCGCAACGAAGTCGCCTCTTATGCGATGGCTGCCATCAGCACAAAAGGACGCGTCTTCATCGAAGGCGCCGAACATCCGAACATGATCGCCTTCTTGAACAAACTTCGCGAAATTGGCGGCGGCTTTCAGGTCCGCTCCAACGGCATCGAGTTTTTCTATGAAAACGAACTGCGCGGCGGTCTACACCTAGAGACAGATGTCCATCCCGGCTTCATGACCGATTGGCAGCAACCATTTGTCGTACTCCTCACACAAACAAGCGGCGCCTCCGTGATCCACGAAACCGTCTATGAAAACCGCTTTGGATACGCCCATGCACTTAAAGCCATGGGAGCCGACATCGAGCTATTTACCCAATGCCTCGGTGGCAAAACCTGCCGCTTTGCCTCCCAAAGCCATCACCACAGCCTCGTGGTGAAAGGACCCACACCCTTAAGAGCCCAAGAAATTGCGATCCCCGACCTCAGAGCCGGCTTTGCCTACGTCATGGCTGCGCTCCTCTCCACCGAAGAGAGCACCATCACCAACGTCGATTACTTGGACCGGGGCTACGAGGATTTCGTATCCAAGCTCACTTCACTCGGAGCCGACATCACCCGCGTTTCGAAACGAAGCGGAAAAGAGTCCATTGACGCGGCGGCTGTAGCTGTTTAAACTAGACCGCCATGCACTGGCGTCAAGTTCAAAAAGAAAATTTCACCAAGATCGAGGAGCTCGCGAGCTTTTTGGAGCTCGACGCGGAGCGTCAAGCTGCCCTATTGAAAAGCCCGCGGTTCGTCCTCAATCTCCCTCGCCGCCTTGCGGCCAAGATCGCAAAAAACACACTCGACGACCCCATCTTGCGCCAGTTCGTTCCGCTTGCCGAAGAAGCGGTGATTACGCCGGGATTTGTCCCCGACCCAGTCTACGATCTCTCCTTCCGCAAGACAAGCAACGTCCTCCACAAGTACTCTTCACGGGCGCTACTCCTAGCAACGTCAGCCTGCGCCATGCACTGCCGCTACTGCTTTCGCCAAAACTTCCCTTATGAAACGAGCGCGTCGCGAAGCGACGAGGCCATCGCCTACTTCGCCGCGCACCCAGAACTCACCGAAGTCATCTTCAGCGGCGGCGACCCTCTGTCGCTCAGCGATACGGGGCTGGCCGAATACCTCGACGCCTTCAACGCAATGCCCCACCTTCAGCGCATCCGCTTCCACACCCGCTTTCCCATCGGAATCCCAGAGCGGATCGACGCCTCGTTTTTGGCATTGCTAGGACGCTGTGTAAAGCAGCTTTACTTTGTGATCCACTGCAACCACGCGCGCGAGCTCGACTCCGACGTCCAAAAGGCTTTTCGCTCCATTCACGCGCTCGGCATCCCCGTATTGAACCAATCCGTTTTGCTCCGCGGGGTGAATGACACGGAAGAGACTCAGCAAGAATTATGCGAAACGCTTCTTGGGATTGGCGTCATCCCCTACTACCTACATCTGCTCGATCCCGTACAAGGAGCCGGACATTTCCAGGTCAGCGAAGAACGGGGTCAAGAGCTGATCCGCTTTCTACAAGCGAACCTCTCTGGCTATGGAGTCCCGCGCCTGGTGCGCGAGCAAGCCGGAGAAAGCGCCAAGACATTCATCATTTAAATTGGTATAAGCGCCTCAATTTAAGACTCTTTCGTTTTTAATGGTACATCAGAACACGAAAATGTATACCGAAAACGATATTTCTAAAGCTTTGAATATACTTATATGGTATATCTAAACCATGGAAAATATCGTATTTCCGTTATGAAAATGTATTTGGATATACCATGAATCAACTTGGGTTAGGAAAACAATCTCGCAAGCGGCTCGCGGAAGTGTTGCGCAATGCCAAAGGCTGCATATCGGTTGGTTTAGTCGCTCAGGTGCTGCGCGTCTCAAAAGAGCAAGCGAGGGTTTTTCTTTCCCTCTGGGCAAAGCAAGGCTGGCTTCAGAGAATTCGACAGGGAGTGTACCTTCCGGTTGAACTAACAGCTCAATGCCCGGATGAAGGCGTTATCGATCCTTGGGCCATTGCTTCAGAGCTTTTTATTCCATGCTATATCGGGGGATGGTCCGCAGCGCAATACTGGGACTTTACGGAGCAGATTTTCGAGTCGACGGTTGTGTTGACAACCCGTCGTTTGAACGAACGTAAACCATCCATCGGGAATGCGCAATTTTTGATTAAAAATTTAGCTTCTGACAAGATGTTTGGTCTCAAGAGCGTTTGGAAAGATCAAATAAAAGTGCAAGTGTCAGACCCTCACAAAACAATCATCGACATGTTGAATGATCCCTCTTTAGGTGGAGGCATCCGTTCTGTGATCGACTTTTTTCAAAGATACGCAGCGTCGAGCAATTTTGACGCGAATACGTTAGTTGAGTATGCCGAAAAAATGAACAACAAAACCATTTTTAAGCGCATGGGATTCATTCTATCGCGCATTAAGCCTCAAGAAACTCAGCTGATTGCACAATGCCAAGAGCGTCTTAGCAAAGGCAATTCACAACTAGATCCCAGCTCCAAAGGTCAGCGCCTCGTAAAAAGATGGGGACTTTGGGTCCCAGAAGGACTGGCACAACATCATGATCGATAAGTCTGAAATTTCTCGGAAAGCTACGGCGATAGGCAATAACACTTAAAGGAGACCTATGGACACAATCGCTCAATGCCACGCCCTCGAAATCCTCGACTCGAGAGGCAATCCCACGCTTGAGGTCACCGTCGTCAGCAGCAGCGGCCATCGCGGCAAAGCTGCCGTCCCATCCGGCGCTTCCACGGGTGAGCATGAGGCCGTAGAGCTGCGAGACAAAGACCCCAAGCGCTACGGCGGCAAAGGCGTACTCCAAGCCGTTGCAAACGTCAATGGACCGCTCGCTCAAGCAGTGCGCTCAATGGCTCTCCATTCGCAAGAAGCGCTCGATCACAAGATGATCGCGCT
>CAYGHT010000135.1:0-4619 GCA_964349755.1 uncultured bacterium | reverse complement strand
GTGCTGGAATTGAAAGGCTTGCGAAATTTTTAGGGGCTAAGTGTCAAAGTCGGGATTATCTGCCAGATACCGATACAAGGGATGAAGATGTCTTGGCTGTTTGGCGTTGATGAAATAACGGGGAATCGCTGTGATGACCCTAAAACCTAAGGTCAGGACGTCCCAAGTAAGACAACCAATGATCCAGAAGACCAAAAGTGCGATGTCATTCGTCTTCTTCAGCGCGTGGTTGAAAAAAGTGGGCAGAAAGAAGTCTTGGCAAAAATTCTTCAGATTATCCGTTCTGACGGGAATCATTAAAGACTCAAAAAAACCAATTCTTCTTCTGCTAGTGCACAGCTTGTAAACGGGTAAAAACTGATCTTGAGTCGCAAAGGTTCGCTCAAATAGCCACGGTGTGTGGTTTGGGCCTGCGTTAACCTGATCGTGGATCCGAATTGCATAGGTCATACGCTCTGTCTCCTTTGCGTTTTCAATGGAACCCAAATTCTCGACCCGTAGAAACCTCGAAACTATAGCCGTGGATGAACTTTTGCGATGAAGAATAAGCCTGGTATAGAGCCGGAATCGAGCAGAAAGCGAATAAAAGGTTCCCTGTGAAAATGAGTAACGCCACCCACCCAATCGCTCGGACAGTTGCGCCTACCGAGTGGTATTTGTTAATGGGATCTATCTTTGCTGCATAGGCAAATACTTGATCCGAAGAGGTCGGTGGAGGAATCCGGTTAACTTGGAGATACTGGACTAGCTGAGCAATAATAGGCACGAGAACAATCAAAGATTGAGGTTTGGTTAACCCGTACTCTATCGCACTGAGTCGGTTCGCAATGCTATTAATCAACAAGCTCATTACAACACTCCATTTTATTGCAAATAAACTAACATTTTTCTTATTAATTTCGCAATTAATAAGTTCAAGAACCATTTAATTTACAAGCTACGCCGATTGCCTCGCCTACGCGACATAGCGTCTCGATGCCTCGGGCGGTGTTTGCCACGAGATCGCCATCAAAGCGGACCCGGCCCTTCTCGAACAAAAGCACTAGACACGACCCTCCAAACTCAAAGTAGCCTTTTTCCGCGCCTTTGATTACTTGGCTCTCCGGCGCGAACGTTTGCTGAATTGTGCCGACTGCCGTTGCGCCAATTTCTACGTACAACATCGTCCCGAATTGCTCGGTCTCTATTTCCGTAATGACCCGCTTGTTTTCAGAAAGAATCGCGATCCATTTTTTTAGCGCGATTGGGTTGACCGAATAGAGCGGGCCTTGGATGGGGCGCGGCTTGCCTGCAAAGCCACTGCAGGGAAAATGGAATCGGTGATAATCGATGGGACAAAGCCTTGCGATGAGCATGGAGCCCTCTTCAAAGCGGCGTGCGAGGACGCTGTCTTGGAGAAATTCTTGCAGCGAAAATTCTTGGCCCTTCACAAAGAATTTGTCGAAGGTGGGGTATAGAAGATATCGGCCGTCTGCGGGCGCTGCAAGCGCATCGATGCCGGGCGCGACGGGGCGGCGCGTCGTTTTTAATTTGCGGATGAAGAAGTCGTTGAACGAGTCGAACTCGCTCTGCTCAAATTCGGTGGCGTCGATGCCGTACGCGGCGATGAAGGGGGCGATTTTTGCATGCGAGGCTCGCGTCTTTTGGAGCTTTCCATAGAGCCATGAAAAAAACGGCACTCGAGCAAATAAAGGGAGCAGCGTGTAGTAAAGAATTTTTGAAAATAGGCCGTCGCCGTAAAAAAGAAGCAGCGCTCCGCGCCCGTAAATCTTTTCTTCACACAGAGCGCCGCTCTTGCGATCGATGTACTGAATCATAGGGCCCAATACTATAACTTGAGAGAAATCGTTTTCTCTACTAAAATCTCTTCCAACATGTTTGGTCTCCTAAAAAAGATTTTCGGCACCGCTCAAAGTCGCACCCTCAGGCGCTACCGAACGCTCGTGCCTCAAGTCAATCAGTGGGAGGACCGCTATCGCGGCCTTTCCGATACCGCCCTTCGCGAAAAGACCTCTGAATTCAAGAAAAGATTCGCAAATGGCGAGTCGCTCAGCGCCCTTTTGCCAGAGGCGTTTGCGGCGGTGAAGGCGGCCTGCCGCCGTCTTTGCGGGACGGAAGTTCACGTTTCCGGCTACTCCCAAAAATGGGACATGATCCCCTACGACGTCCAGATCTTGGGCGCGATCGCCATGTTCGAAGGCTCGATTGCCGAAATGCAAACGGGCGAGGGTAAGACGCTCACGGCGTCCATGCCGCTCTATCTCCACGCCCTCACGGGCTTACCTGTCCACCTCGTCACTGTAAACGACTACCTCGCGCGTCGAGACTGCGAATGGATCGGCTCTATTTTTCGCATGCTCGGCCTTTCCGTTGCACCGCTCACCAACGACGTTCCTCCCCACTTGCGCAAAGAAACGTACGCCGCCGACATCGTGTATGGCACCTCTTCCGAATTTGGTTTCGATTACCTCCGCGACAATTCCATGGCCATGCGCAAGGGCGAACAAGTGCAGCGCGGCCACTATTTTGCGATGATCGATGAGATCGACTCGATCCTCATCGACGAGGCGAGAACGCCGCTCATCATCTCCGGCCCTGTTCCTGAGAGCCGTCAAATGTACGACGAGCTGAAAAGTAAAGTCGCTCAGCTCGTGCGCATACAGCGAGACTTATGCAACCGACTCTCCTCTGACGCCCGTCGAACGCTCGAGAATCTCGGCCTGCTCGAAGAGACTCCATCCACCCGCAAACTCTCGAAGGCGGAAGACGCCGCGAAAGTCGAAGCATTCCAAAACCTTTGGCTCGTCGGCAAAGGAATGCCCCGCAACAAAATCCTCAAGCGGATCAAAGAGACGCCCGACCTTCGCGCCGAGATCGACAAGTGGGAAACCTACTACTTTGGCGACAGCAACAAGGAAGAAAAGTTCGCAAAACTCGCTGGTCTCTACATGGTCGTCGACGAGCGGGGCTCCGATCACGAACTCACCGACAAAGGCATTCAAGCCTGGTCCGACGATCGCGGGGCGTCCAATGACTTCCTCATGCTCGATCTCGGTCACGAGTACGCCGCCATCGAACAAAATAGCGCTACGACAACAGAAGAAAAACTCAACGCAAAAATCGCCCTTCGCGAAGAGGACTCCAAACGGAAAGAGCGGGCCCACAACTTACGCCAAATGCTCCGCGCCCATCTGCTCATGGAAAAAGACGTCGACTACATCGTCTTAGATGGCAAGATCGTCATCATCGATGAAAACACAGGTCGGCCGCAGCCAGGGCGTCGCTTTTCCGACGGCCTCCATCAAGCGATCGAAGCGAAAGAGGAAGTCGAAATCCAAGGCGAAACGCAGACGTACGCCACCATCACGCTCCAAAACTATTTCCGACTCTATCAGCGCCTGGCCGGCATGACCGGCACCGCCATGACAGAAGCGGGCGAATTCAAAGAGATTTACAAACTCGACGTCCTTGAAATTCCGACGTATCGCACCTGCCAGCGCATCGATGCCAACGACGAGGTCTACATGACCGAGCGGGAAAAATACAATGCCATCTTGAAGGAAGTGCGCGAGCTTCACGAGCAGGGACGCCCACTCTTGATCGGAACCGAATCGGTTGAAGTTTCAGAAAAGCTCTCTCGCATTTTGCGAGGAGCCAAGCTCGAGCACACCATGTTGAATGCGAAAAACAATGCCAAAGAGGCAGAGGTCATCGCAGACGCCGGGAAAAAAGGAGCCATCACGCTCGCCACCAACATGGCAGGACGAGGCACCGACATCAAACTTCAAGCAGGAGTGGCCGATCTCGGCGGCCTGCACGTCATTGGAACAACGCGCCACCAATCCAGACGCATCGACAGACAACTCCGCGGCAGATCGGGCCGTCTCGGCGATCCCGGCTCCTCCAAATTCTTCATCTCCTTTGAAGACTCGCTCATGCGCCTCTTCGCGTCCCCTCGCATGACCGCCCTCCTCCAGAGATTTCGTCCTCCCGAAGGAGAGCCCATCTCCGCTAAGATGCTCAACAAATCCATCGAAACCGCTCAAAAACGCGTCGAGCAGCGCAACTATTCGATCCGCAAACACACGCTCGAATACGACGATGTCATGAACAAGCAGCGGAAAGAAGTCTACGCCTTTAGAAACGAGCTTCTCCAAACAGAACCCTCGACCACCATCGCCGAAGAATTATTGAGCGCTGTCATCAGCGACATCCGCATCAAAGAAGAGAGCAGTGCGGCCCAGGCTCAAGCCTTGATGCAGTATTTCCCCGTCCACATCGATCCCGAAACCGTCGACGCCGCCAATGACAAGATCCTCGCCACCTTCCGCGCTAAACTCGACTTTCAACAAGGACTCATCCACGCGCTCCGCCCCGACCTCCATGAAACAGATCGACTTCATAACGTTCTTGAAGAGCTTCTTCGCACTCTCATGATCCGCAAACTCGATCAACTCTGGCAAGAGCACCTTCTCGCCATCGACCACCTCCGCGCCGACGTCCACATGCGAACCGTTGGCCAAAAAGACCCCCTCCTCGAGTTCAAGCACGAATCCTTCGAGCTCTTCCGCACCTTCTCGGAGCGGATCCGTCAAGAAATCGTCCGCGACCTCTTCCGC
>CAYGHT010000134.1:790-4642 GCA_964349755.1 uncultured bacterium | reverse complement strand
CACATATGTTAATTAATGTTATAATATTAACAAATAACAATCTAAAACAAGGTAATTATGAACTGCTTATCTATAACACGCAATAAATGCTGGGTCGCCGCAGGAATTACAGCTGCCGCAGGAACTGGAATGACGATTGGAGGCGCTTGCATGGTCGGGGCTGGCGCTGTAGGAGGCGTCGCCGTTTTAGTGAGTGGAATCGCGCTCTTGGCGATTGGCCTGGTCGGATTGGCTTATTTGCGTTGCACGCCCGTAGTGACCCATGCAGTTCTTACCTTTAACGAACGTAATGTAGGTCAAAACAGGACAGTGAGATTAACAAACCCACAACCAGGAGGTTCAACCGCGAATGTGAGTGTGGTAAGAGAGCTGGATAGTACCACCCCCACCCCAATTTGCCGCATTATGGTAAGCGATGGTGAGAATCAGGTTGAAACTCAATGGCCATGCAGGACGCCTACAACGATGAGCATATCTTGGGCACCTCGCCATCCCAATACACTTGTAATCAGTTCTGGTGGTGAAGACGCGCACTGCGATCCAATAGACTTTGATGGAGAATTTAATGGTTGGCTTCCTTCTGATTCACCAAATAGCCAGCATGCTAATTCTGGCACTTGGTCGAAATTCTTTGTAAAGGTCGTGAACGCCAATGGATATAAGTGTGCTAGCAGAGTCAAACATCTATCTGAGCCTATGAATGAGCTAAAGGCTGTTGCCAAAATAGGAAACATGGTCAAGCGCTTAAATTCGACCCAACAGGAAGAATTGCTGACCCTTCCGATCATCATGGGAGAATACTCTACCAGTCAGGGAGTAATTATGCTCCAAGTTCGCAAGACACCTGAAGAAATAGTTACCCAATACGTTGCCTTTAGCGAGCAATCGCGCTTCAATGTTCATGAACTTGGTGCAGATCCGTATGCATATATGACTTCTTCCACAAAATTTTCCAGTTCTCCACTTTTTTCGATCATGAATCAAACGATTACAACAGCGCTTCCTCCCACCCAATCCATGCCTAATGGTCTGACTCCTCAAATTACGCGCCTTGTAACAGAGTATTGCATCGATCAATTTCCAAAGTGGGTCACGCAACCTCGATCTGCACCTAAGGCTAAGGCATCGGCTTCTGTCGAAGAAATCACTGAACAATCTGCTGCGACTGCGAGATCGAATCCCTCCACTAACACTGCTCAAACTCCTCTTGTCTCGCATCGCAGTACGGTGGCGCCTACTCGAGGTCTCGATGACCCTGCTCCGCCTTCCAGACAGCCAACTTCGTCCGCACGACCTCTCACACCTGATGAACTTCTTCTTAAGTCCAATCCTCTTCTCCAGGGTTCTATCGCTTGGCGCACTGGAAATAACTTACCTTCCGTCGAAGCTCAAGAAGAAGAAGAAGAAGAAAGCAACCAACCTCCCCTCTCAGTCCCAGGAAACCTCTCATTGGCAACCCTGTAGTACACGCAAGGACCTACTAGCCCCGCTGACCCACAGCGGGCCTCCAAAATTTATTGTAGCACTTTAAATCGATGTCCGTGCAACGTGCACGTTCATGACAGAAGAAGAATTCTTAAAGCAAAGCACGCTTCCCGATCTGGCGCCTCCGATGGAGCCTCGTTGGAGCATTCTCCCTCACAAGATTGGGCCTTACCAGATCAAGAGTTTGCTCAGTAAGGGGGGGATGAGCTACTTGTATTTGGGGGTTCATCCGTCGACGGCGCAGCCCATTGTGATCAAGGTGTTGTCGCCGAAGTTTTTGACGCAACGGGATATGACTTCGCGCTTTCTCAAAGAGGCGGAAATCATTGCGATGACCAATCATCCCAACATTGTCAAATTGTACGGGCAAGGGACTTGGGAGAAGGGGGTGTACATTGCGCTGGAATTCATTCAGGGCATTTCGCTCAGGCAATTCATTCAGCAAAAGTCGCTCTCGCAGCGGCGTGGGCTTGAGATTGTTTTACAGGTGGCCTATGCGCTATGCCATTTGCACACGCATGGGGTGATTCATCGGGACTTGAAGCCGGAAAATATCTTGATTACGGAAACGGGAGAGATCAAGGTCATCGACTTTGGAATTGCCCAACTTCAAGGAGATGTAGAGCCGGGATTTGGGGCGAAAGGGCGTCGCATGATGGGAACGCCGGTCTACATGAGCCCAGAACAAAAAGAAAATCCGCAGGCCGTCTCGTATGGATCGGACATTTATTCACTCGGGATCATTACGTATGAGCTTCTTTTGGGCAGGCTCAGCTATGGGGTCATTCATCTGGCTCTATTGCCTAAAAATCTCCGGACGATCGTCGATAAGGCGTTGAAGCTCGATCCATTGGAGCGCTACTCCGACATCGTCGATTTCATCACCGATATTTCTCACTATCTGAAAGAGAGCGAGGAGACAAAAGAGGACATGCCCGACGAAATGCTCGGCATGATCCAGTACATGCGCAAACTCTTGATCCCGGCGAAAATCCCTTCTTGGCCGCAAGTTGAAATGGGGATGGCGTTGACTCAAGGAACGGTGCTCAGCGGCCTTTATCTCGATTTTTTTCGCCTGCCCGACAATTGCCTATGCATTGTGCTTGCAGAACCGCTCGACACAGGGCTCACGTCTCTTTTTCATAGCGCAACGCTTCGCGGCATGGTTCGCATGGCCGTGGAGCAAGCCTTTGAGAGCGGTAAAAAGGAATCGCATGCCACAAAAATGCTTCGAAGCGCCGCGCGCGCACTCTTTGAAGATCCAGTGCGCCAAGCATTTGGCCTCTCGCTTGTCGTGCTCAATCCAGACAAAGACGCGCTCTCATTTGTCTCTTGCGGATTTGGAAATCTGTGGCACATTCCCGACGGAAATCACGAGCCAAGAGCGCTCTCAACGCTCAATCCCGCACTTGGATCCGAGCCACACACCCCGCTGCTCGAAACGACCGACAACTGGAATTCTGGCGACACCCTCATCTTGCATTCGCTGAAAACGACGGAACCCTCAAGCGGCTGGATGAAGGAACATTTGCTCCTCGCCGCCCAACCGATGGCAGAGCGCATTTTAGAGCGCCTCACAAATAATCAGCAACGCGCCGCAGCTGTGCTGTCGATCCATCGAATTTTCTGAAGGTTGCAATAATATGATTTGTATTTTACGATCTGAGAGAGGTCGGTCACCTTGAGTTTCATGAAGCGCTTACTGCTTTTGTTCGTATTCTTAATGAAGTTGCCTACGCATTTTCTCTACGGAGAAGATGTGGCAATAGCCCCTACGCCCCCTGCTGAAGTCGCGCTTTCTACACCCATGAAGAAAGAGCCTCCTTCCTTGCCAAGCGATGGCTACACCATCAACTACAATACGATCTCGATCGTCGAATACATTCGCTTTGCAAGCAAGATCTGCAACGTCAACTTCATCTTCAATGAAGAGGAACTCAATTTCACGGTCACCGTGTTATCCGAAGGGCCGATCACGCCAGAAAACGTCATGTCTACATTGCTCCAAATTTTGCGCATTCACGGAATGCAGTTACTCGAGCAAGACAACAATCTCGTCATCCATAAGAGCGATGACGTCAAGCAGATGGCGCGCCTTGTGACTGAAAATGGTCAGGCTGGAAAATCGGCGATCGTCACCCGCATTTTGCACGACCCGGCTTTCATGCTCCGCAACGAAGCTTCCGAGGAGCGGGACTGGGACGCGACACTGCTGCTCAAGAAATTATTCCGACTGGAGGATATGTAAATGTCCCGTTATAAGCGCCTGCCCCACGTGATCGAAAAAAACAAACCCGATGAATTCATTTCGTTCGTGGATCACGCGGCCCATTTCATCAACGCCTATAAGGTTCCGATCCTATCGGC
>CAYGHT010000134.1:0-780 GCA_964349755.1 uncultured bacterium | reverse complement strand
CGCTTGCGGCCATCATTCGGCCGATGATTTCCTTGTCTGCGCTTCTGGAGGTTTCTCCAGAGACCCGCCAGCTCATTTTGACGGATGTCACCACCAACGTCGAAAAGGTGGCGAATTTGATCGAAAATCTCGACTCTCCGCACACCCAACTTCAAATCCGCAATTTTGAAACGAGCAATAATAAGCCAGAGTATCTGATCGAAGTGGTCGGACAGATCATGACTCCCCTGACACAGGGAAATCCATTCATCATGGTTTCTGCGGAACTTGCGAATACGATCTTTATTGTATCGACGCCAGAGCTTGCAGACAAAGCCGTGGAGATGCTCAAAACCCTCGATATCCCACCGAAAGTGGCGGTCCTAACGGCCAGAAAACTCAAAAACGAGAATATTTTCGTCTATAAACTCGAAAAGAACGATGGCGAAAAAGTATTGAGCGGACTGAAAGACATTTCCAAAACGCTCTCCGCGTCAGGCCTCCCCGATGCGGACCTTCTTCAGTCGATTCAGAGTGCAAAATGGATCTCTGAAACCAACTCGATCATGATCGTCGGCTCAAAAGAATCCATCGAGAAAGTCAAAGAATTTCTCGTGGCGTTAGACAGCGGAAAAGATAGCAAGTCTTTTGGGAAGCACAATTTTTTCGTCTATAAAATTGCCGCGGCGCCCTACACGCAAATTACCGCGGCGCTCAAGACCTTTGCCGATGATCTCGATCAATCCAATGCATTGGATGGGGGGCTTGTCGAGGCGATCAATGGGATGAAATACATCCCCG
>CAYGHT010000133.1:0-4667 GCA_964349755.1 uncultured bacterium | reverse complement strand
ATTCAGATTGTTGTTATAATCTTTAATGCAAACAACAAATTTGAGGACATTATGGGATTATATTGTAAGTCAATGGCTGCTGGTTTTGTAGGGATAACAGCTGCGCTTGGAGGCATTTGCATGCGAGCGACGGAGACCGCACCAACAGCAGGTCTATACCTAATGATTGCTGGTGTGGCATTGGCTGCGATTGGTGCGATCGGAGCATGTTGCGCGAACAGGCCACAAGACCCGAGTCGAGCCCCGGGGGATGGGCTGCGTCAGGTGGTGGTTGAGACTTCAACGAGCCAGAGCCGGTCGCGTAGCGTCAGCCTCAGTGTGCTGAACCCAGCTCCTTCTCCCATCATGCCTACCATCACACTTCCCAACGTTCCTCATTCGTAACTATTCAGGTGGGTGGCTCTGAGCACAAGTTTTTGAACCACAGAGAACACAGAGCACACAGAGAAGTCATGAAGCATGATAAAAGCCAAGGAAATGCGTGTTTTTCGCCGCGTTTCGCGGCCTCTGTGAGCTCTGTGAGCTCTGTGAGCTCTGTGGTTAAACAATTTACGCTCAGAGCCACCCACCTGAATAGTTACCCTCATTCTTAGTCATACTTGTTTTCCCTGGCCGGATCGTACTTAAAGGTCTGGCCATTTTCTTCAATGGTGCGGTAGACCCACGTCTCATCGTTTTCGCGCATTAACCGATCGCAGCCCATGAAAAAGCCCTTGAGAAAGCCGTAATTGTGTATGGCTTGGCGCATGTATTGGGAGCTAGAGGGGCGGTAGTGGCTGCGGGGGCCGTCGACGGGGGAAATGACCTGTTGATGGAAGTTGATGATGAGGTCGGCGAGCTTGACTCCAAGCGAGCGTTTAGGCGCGGGGGCAGCTTCTATGGGGACCCGGATCCCTGCGTCTTTGCCCCAGGGCTCTTGGAAGAGCGGGCGTCCGAAGAGCGCTGCGGGAAGTACGAGGAAAAGAATCCAGTTAAAACCCATGCTGAATCATTAACACTGGAAACAGTTTTGTGTCATTGAGAACGAGCGAGGCGTTTTTCTCGTAGACGCGCTCGTTGTAGTATTTGGCTTCTTCGCCAGCGCCGTAGATGCCGCCGAAGTACCAGCCGCTTTCAAAGCCGACGGTGATGATGCCGGCGGCGATGTGGCCGTGGTGGAAGAATTGATAGGCGGCGGTGATGAAGAGGCCGTTGAGGAGAAAGGCAGTGAGGGCGGATTTACGCTGGCCGATGTAGAGATAGCCAGCGCCGGGGATGATTGCGTTCAAGGTTTGAGCCGTAGCGACCGATTTTTTCTGGGCGTTGTAGGTGTCGAGCAGCTCGTCGAGGTAGGAGCGTTCATGGAAGCCTGCGGCGAATTGAGCGATTTCACAGAGATTGCCTTCCCGAAGGCTTTGCGAAACTCTAAGTTTTTCTGCAGTGTCGGGATAGGATTGTTGAATCAATTCCATGATCTTGTCTTGCTTTTCTGTACACTCCATTTCTCGATACGATTCATAGAGGATGAGCAAGAGGTCGTGGTGAGCGGGAAAGGTTTTATCGACGTTGACAAGGCCGCTTCGCTCAAAGGCCATCACCGTTTCATCGTAGCGTTTGGCTAGAAAATAGCAAAAGACGATGTCGTATTGGATTTCGAGCTTGCGAGGGCTTTCTGGAGGCACTAAGAACTCAGCGCGCTTGTACGTGGAGACGGCGCGGTAGAGGTCCAGCTCGTCGATGAACCCGTGCGCAATGAGCAGTTCTCGGCCCCAGTCGCTTGCCCGCTCCTCTCCACTGAGTGGAGCAAACGCGCTCGGAGCACTGCGGAAATGGAGGTCTTGCACTTGGTGGCTTACCTTGGGATTGATGGTGTCGCTGACGCGGTAGCAGCTGGCGGCGCTCAGCGCGATTAAAACCCAAAGGATGAGTCTACTCATCGTTGACGGACTTGATGAGCTCCATGCCTTCGTCAAAGCTGTGCTGGAGGTTGGGCGTTCCTTGCTGATCGCGGAAGAATTCTTCTTGGGCCTGCGTGATGGCGCGCAGATCGTCCATCGAACTGAGAATGTGAGGTCTTAAGAAGATCACGATGTTGTTATTTGAAACCGTGTTGTTGTCTTTGGAAAACGCGGCGCCGATGATGGGTAAGCCGCCGAGACAGGGGATCCCTGCCTTTGATTTGACGTTTGTGTTGTTCACCATGCCGCTGAGGACTAAGAAGTGGTCGTCGGGCACGTGGACGGTGGTTTGCATCGTCGTTTTTGTGGTGGTGATGCCTTGGACGTTGAGATTTGTGGTGCCGGAAACTGTGATTTGCTGACTGGCGGCATTCGCAGGGGCGGTCGATTGGTCGAGCTCGATATCGAGGGTGACGATGTCGGAATTTCCCAGCACGGGCGTGATCGTGAGGTTGAGTCCGATGTCTCGATATTCGATGTTGGAGGTACTGACGGTATTGTTGCCTTGCTGTGAAACAAACGAGCCGGCAAAGGGGATGTTTTGTCCGCTAAAGATGGAGGAGGTCCTGCCGTCTTGCGTGATCAACTTAGGGGTCATGACGATGGTCGTCTCGTCGTCGGTCTGCAGGGCGTTGAGGAGCGAGCCTAGGCTCAAGAAGGTGTCGTTTCCATGGCGGATCACTTCGCCGATGACGCCGAGCTCAAAGCCGCTGGAGGTGAGCGGAATTTGGGCAACGGGATTGGGCGTATTGGTTGGGCTGATGGCATTTAAAGAGGTCGTGAATGCGTCGGGACCGGTAGCGTTGGGAATGGGCGTCGCATTATTGAAAGCCATCCCAAATTTATCGCGGTACTTATACTTGCCTCCCCACTCGAGTCCAAAGGTCAATGCATTGGTCAGGTTCGTCTGGATGACGAGCATTTCGATGAAGACTTGCTTGAGGGGGATATCCAAGTTTTTTACGAGCTCTCGGAGTCGGGTCAGAGTCTCTTGGTCGCCTGAGCAGAGGAGTGAATTGGTCACTTCGAGCCACTGGATCGAATTGATCGAGTTGAGCAAATTCTGATTGACCGGAGCGTTGGACAAAATCAGATCTTTGGCGATCTGGCGGAGGGCTCCTTGGATTTCGTCGCCTTTGTGGAATTGAAGTTTATAGACCAAGAAGCTGGTGTTATCGATGGCTTGAATTGAGGGTTCCAACGGTCCACCAGGCATCGGTCCATTGGGCAAATTGGTCGGAATGTCGAAGTTGGTGATGAGCTCTCGGAGCCGATCGAGTGCTTTTGGGGTTCCCGTAAAGATGAGCGATTGGGTTTTTGCGACCCAACGCATAGAGGCAACGGCATTGAATAGATCGGGATCGGACAGGCCGCTTAAGCGCAAGTTTTCTGCGAAGTCTTGCAAGAGTTTTTCGAGCTCAGGGCCGGCAAGCGATTTGGGATTGTACACGAAGAAATTGCTCGCTCCAGGAGAAATATCGGGTCTTGTCAACGGACCGCTCAGCGCGGTGACGTCGAATTTTTCGACAAAGCCCTCTACTTTCTTGAGGGAGTCTTCCGTGCCGGTGAAGAGAAGTGAGTTGGTCTCTTTGATGTACTTCATCGAATTGAGGGCGGCGAGGAACTCTTTGTCGCTGGTGCCTGATTTTTTCAGATCCGCTCCCATCGCTTTGAGCGAATTCATGATTTGGATCCCGCCTGCATTCTTCAGCTTGTAGAGTAAGAAGGTGGTTTTGCCGATGTGTTGGATGGGTGCGTGCTTGGCGGTGGGCTGGTCGATGTCTTGAATGAGCGCCTGAATCTTCGTGAGCGAGTCGGGTGTTCCCGTAAAAATGAGCGAGTTCGTGGTTTCTACGTATTTTGCAGAATCAATTGCGGCGAGTAAATTCGGATCGGCGAGCCCTGCTTGTTTTAAGTTGCTTCCAATTTCGTGGAGCGATTTTTCGATGTTGGGCGCATTGACGTGCTGCGGTTTGAACATGTAGAAGTTGCTCGCAGTCGACTTTTCTCGAGGGTAATCGTATTTGGCGATGACTTCTTTGAGCTCATCGATTGCCTGGGCATCTCCAGTGAGGAGAAGAGAATTGGTCTCCTTGACATAGCGCATGTTGTGGATGACGTCGATGACTTTTGTGTCTTTGAGACCGGAGCTTTTAAAATTCTTGGCCAACGTGTCGAGATCGTCTTCAATGGCATCGCCCGAGACGTATTGGAGTTTGTAGATGAAGTAGCCGGTTTTTCCACTCTTTGCAAGACCTGCTTTATCGAAGTTGGTCATCAACTCTTTGATCCGCTCGAGCGAATCGTTGGTTCCGTTGAACATGTACGAGTGAGACGGCTCGATCCAAGTCGCCGACTTCAGCGCGGCGATCAATTCCTCGTCGTTGCGCTTATTGAGATTGTCTCTCACTTGGGCCAGATAGGCATCGGCAGTTTCCTTGGAGACGAACTGTAGCTGATACAGAAAGAAGTTCTTCTCCGAGCCGCTCTTCAATCCGGTCGGCACGTCGAGGGTGGCGAGCAGATCTTCGACTTTTTTAAGCGAAGCTGGGTCTCCAGTGAACAACAGCGAATTGGTCGATTTGACCCATTTTAAGGTCTGGAGCGTTCGAAGCAGCGATGGATCTGCGAGCTCATTCGATTTGAAGTTTTCGACGACCTCTTTGATGGAGGCGACGACTTGATCTCCCTTTTGATACTTTGGCTTATAGATCAAAAACTGGCTTGAGT
>CAYGHT010000132.1:0-4676 GCA_964349755.1 uncultured bacterium | reverse complement strand
TAGCGCAGAACAAGTTAAGTCTATGAGGAGGAAATAAGTCGTAAAGTCAGGCTAGGGGGAAGCGAAAAAATAGATTCACCGTGAAGTTGTTGGTGAGACTGTCGACGATTTTCCCGACGAGGGAGCTTCGCGCTTCTCCATGCAGTTTCGAATAGTTTGCGCATTTGGGTGAGAACGCGATCCAAAGACCAAAATGAAGCACAATCCAGATTCCTAAAATCAGGGCAAAGAGGGGATTTACCTGAGCAAAAAATAGGACCATCCCGATGCAGCTTGCAAGGACTGGAAAAAACACGAGTAGGGTGTTCGTTACGAGGTTGGTGACCTCGCTTGTCATATCGCCGATTTTATTGGCTAAACTCCCCGCGAAATGCTCGTTGAAGTACTTGGGCGAATGGCGCTGCACGTGATCGAACATGTGCATGCGAATGTCGGCTTGTAGTTTCGGGAAGGCGCGCGCTTGGATGAACCCACGCACTCGAAATCCCAGCTCGACAAACACCCAAAGCAGCACTGCCGATGGCAAAAGCCATTGCAGCGCAGGCCAGACGCTTTGTCGATCGCCGTCGTAGTGCGTCAACGTATCGGTAATTTTCCCAAATAGGTAGGGCCAAAGCATGGAGTCGAGCGACCAGGTGAACGAGAGCAGAAACATTAAGGAGAAACGCCATCGTTGAAGTCGGACGAAGCTCCAGATAAACGAGGTGAGGGTTTTGTTTGGGTTCATGAGGGTTGCGCAGTCTATTTTGATTTTAGTAGGATAGGCTCAATGGGCCATATTTCCAAGGCAATTCGCTGGGCAAAGCAAGAGTTTTTCCATATCCTGCCTGTCTTTGTCTTTTTCTTCTTTGCCTTCAATTTCATCGATGGAATTGAAGGGCTGTTTTTAAAAACGTCTGGATGGGGACCGTTCACCTTTCTCGAGGTGCTTGTTGCAGCGGGCGTGATCGCAAAAATTCTGCTCGTGGTCGACCACTTTTCTCTTCTCAATCTCTTTTCTTCCCGGCCGCTCATCTACACCGTTCTTTGGAAGACGGTTTTCTACGAGGCAATCACCATGGCGGTCCGCATTTCGATTCATCTCGCTCCTTTTTTGTGGATGGACAAGAGCTTGCCGCGCGCTTACCAAGATTTTGTGAATGCGTTCGATCTCACCCGATTTCTAGCGATCCAGTGCTTGTATCTCGTGCTGTTTTTTGTGTTTGTCGCTGCGCGAGAACTCATCGAGGCGATTGGAGCGAGCAAGGTGCGCAAGCTGTTTTTTGGTGAGAAGAAGGATTAAAGAAACTGGCTCATTTGTAAAAATTCTTTCAATGTTTCATGCTTGTGACCCAAAAAGAAGAGGTCAGCCATGACAACACCATCAGCCACGACACCATTAAAGGGTCAATTCTCTGGAAGTTACGGCAGCACTTCCGTCACGATCGATATCCGTCCCAAACGGAATCTTCTTGAATCAGTCGCTAACAATGTGTGGCAGGGTGCGTTGAAGCATTATCTGAGTGCATCTGATGCGCTGCGACTGAAAGCGGTCTCGAAACAAGTGCACGAACGGATCGTTGAACAGGCCGATAAAATGTGGGAATTTATCGCTAAGAAAGAATTCGGCCTTGCGCTTCCGATCAGGGTTGAAGAGAAGGCTTGTTGGCAAACTTCGGTACTCTCTATTTTAGGATTAGGGCGTCGTCCCCTTCACACAATTCGTTTTGGCAAGTTAAACGTTCGCGCTCAGATCCACGCTTGTCTTCCTGATGGACGCATAGCGATTGCAAGTGACCATTCTGTGTATCTTTTAAATCCTGCGAGGCCAACCGAGCCGTCAGTAGACCTATTGATAACAGGCAGATCTTTCCGTATTGCACCTCTTTGCATCACACCGTTTGGAAAAAATGGATTAGCAGTCGGATCATCTGACGGATATGTAGATGTTTGGGCTGTTACTGGCAATACAGGCGGCTGTATCTTCTCAGGACAAAAACACGGTGGAGATATCACAGGTATTGCCGAGCTTTCTAAGGGGCGATTAGTAACGAGCTCGCTCGATAGGACAGTTTGCATTTGGAGTCCATACAACAACAAAGAGAATCAAAATGTCGTACTAAGTCATCAGAATGCTGTCCAACGAATCATTGTAGAGGCCGAGGACGTCTTGATCACATTGGCTGCAGATCATCGAATTTATCGATGGAGTATTAAACGGCCCTCCGAACCTTTGGCAATACTAGAAGGCCATACCGATGTAATACTTACAGCTAAACTCTTTCCCAATCGAACGTTAGTAACCGGCTCTCGAGATGGAACAGTACGCATCTGGGATCTGTCCAAACTTGCTCAATCGCCTTGTGTCTTATTGCACGAAGGATCTGGGGTCAGGCAATGTCAAATGTTGAACGATAATACACTGCTAACCGTGGATGAAGCGAGCCCTTTGCCCATAGCTCGCATTTGGGATTTAAAACGGCTTCAAGCGCCGCTCAAATCGCAACAACTACGAACAGATAAAGTCAGTCTTCTTCACGATGGTCGTGTTGCGGAGCTGGGCCTTGCTAAAGATGTGATGATGTGCTCCAAAAAGATATCGCAATGCGATCAGATTTTACAGGTTGTAGATGTAAATAGTGGGCGTACAGTTTCTGCTGTTTCCGATGACTATCGCCTAATTTTGCTAGCGCCATTACCAGATGGCCGTCACCTAATGGTCGATAGTAACGATGAGGTAATGCTTCACCAGCCGGGAATGACGCCACCAGAAAATCACCTAAAGCGACGCACAAGGCAAATAGCCACAGCGTTGAAGGTGAAATATTTCATGCTCTTACTTGGTTTTTATGTAATCATCCATTTACACAATGTTTTAAACCGTTTTCCAGACCGTTCAGAGGGAGGGGAGTGGTCTGATCCATCGCTAAACTAGTGGACCACGCACGTAGTCAGACACCACCTAAAGAATCAATGTCTTAAGAAAACGATCTTCTTGATCGCCCTGTACAAGGCCTGTGTCAAAGAAGTAAATTTTTGGCTCTTTTAATAAGCTGCGCGCGATATTGGGAGAAATTGCCACGTCTTCGGCAATCGAACTGTAAGAGACGGGAGATCCAACTCGTTTGCGGAGTAACTCGAATGTAAGTCTGATTGCATTGAGGTTTTGAATGTTGTCAAAATCTAAAACATCTTCTCGAAGCAAGCTATCCACGTACTGACGCCTCCAGCGATTGGCGTCGATCGGATCTTCCGCAAGGAATGGTTCAGGAAAGCTTCCTCGTTCTAAGAATCGGTTAAGAGTATAAGGCGCGTTGATTTGTTGGCATCGGAGAATAGAGCGAGCAACTGTCTTTTCGAATCCGAAACGTAAGAATAAGCGCTTTTTTTTATGTTTTTTTAATCTTCAATTGCTCGAAATACTTCAGCCGCTTGATCGCTTCCCGCTCAAACCCCCGCTCGACGGGGTGGTAGAACGACGGGCGCTCCATGGCTTCGGGGAAGTAGTTTTGGCCGGAGACGCCGTGGGGCGTATCGTGGTCGTAGAGGTATCCTTCGGAGTAGCCCTCTTTTTTCATCCATTGGGTTGGCGCGTTGACGATGGTTTTGGGGGGATCCAAGTGGCCTGTTTGGGCAGCGGCTTTACGCGCTTTGTCGTAGGCGACGTAGGTTGCGTTGCTCTTTGGAGCGAGCGCCAGATAGATGGTGATTTGGGCGAGCGCTAGCTCTCCTTCGGGGGAGCCGAGCCGCTCGTAGGTGTTGGCGGCGCTGATGGCGAGATTGAGAGCTTGGGGATCGGCGAGCCCCACGTCTTCGGTGGCCATGCGGATGAGGCGTCTGGCGAGGAAGAGGGGGTCTTCGCCGCCCTCTAACATGCGGCAGAGCCAATAGAGCGCAGCGTCCGGGTCGGAGCCGCGGACGGATTTGTGAAGGGCGGAGATGAGGCTGTAGTGTCCGGCGCCGGTTTTGTCGTAGAGAGCGGGCCGTTTTTGGACGAGGTCGGCAAGTTCTGGGACGTCGTAAATGCCGTTTGGGAGAGCTTGGATGGCTTCGATGAGGTTGAGCAGGTAACGGGCGTCTCCTTGCGAGAGCGTGAGGAGGAATTTCCGTGCGGCTGGCGTGAGGGGGAGGGGAGCGTGGGCGGTTTCGTAGCGGGTGATGATTTGCTCGAGCGAGTTTTCCGTAAGGGCGGAGAGCGTGAGGACGCGCAGGCGCGAGAGGAGCGCGTTGTTGAGAGCAAAGGATGGGTTTTCCGTGGTGGCTCCGATGAGGATGAGAGAGCCGTCTTCTAGAAAAGGGAGGAAGAGATCTTGTTGCGCTTTGTTGAATCGATGGATTTCATCGACAAAGACGATTGTTTGGCGGCGCAGTAGTGGTAGGTCGTGTCCCTCTTTGAGGAGCTTTTTGAGCTCCGCGCTGGATTGGAGAGCGCCGCTGAATGTGAGAAGCGGCAATCCAAATGCTTTTGCGTAAAGACGTCCAATGGTGGTTTTGCCAGAGCCTGGAGGACCGAAGAGCAATAGCGAGGTGGGTTTGCCGCTTTGGATGATCGAGGTGATGGCGCCCCGCTTGCCGAGAAGCGCCTCCTGTCCGGCGATGTCGTTCAGTGTTTGTGGACGCAGTTTTTCGTACAAAGGAACATTCATCCTTTTAACTTAATTCAACTCGTAATTCGTTTTAAACGTATTTATTCATAT
>CAYGHT010000131.1:0-4683 GCA_964349755.1 uncultured bacterium | reverse complement strand
ATTCCTGGAATGAAGACGGCTACGAGCAGCGCACTCGCTGCACACAGAAGTGGAACGCTCCACTGAAGCAACCGAACATGTCCGATTCGATAGACGACAAGACCGAGGAGGGTCCCTACACAACCATAGCTAACCTGCTTGTAGAGGGCGGCGCGCGGGTCGGTGTCAAGAAAGCGGTCCATGATTTCGGCAGCTGTCGTGTTGTAGACCATGAGCAAGCCGATTGCGAAGAGAAGAATCACCGACACGATGAGCAAAATTTGAGAGCGATTCATTAAACCTTGAGTTTCCCAAATTTTTGGTTTGACAGAGCTGTTCTCTTAAGCAATCTGCTGCGTTGCCTTGGCTTCGGCAACCCACAAGGGGTTGCCTGCATCGGGTGCCCGCCTGCGGCGGCGCCTTGCATATTTCCCAGATAACAGCTCTGTCAAACCAAAAATTTGGGAAACTCAAGGTTATCGAACGCGCAGCCGATCCCCAGGTTTTAGCCTCTTGGCCTTCTCTTCGTTGAGCCCATTGAGCTTCAATAATTCTTCGACCTTGAGGTGATTTTTCATGGCGATGGTCCATGGATTGTCGCCCACTTTCACGACGTAGTAGTCCGATGCGCTTACGGCGCTTCCTACTTTGGGAAGAGCAGATTTCGTCCCACCTTGTGGAACTTTGATGATCTGGCCTACGCGTAAAAAGCTACTCGAAAGATGATTGACTTTGAGGAGCTCGTCGACCGTGATGTGGTGCGCTTTCGCGATTTTCTCGAGCGAATCGCCTTTTTTTACAATGACTTCGCGACTGGTGGATGCGGGTGTGACTGTTGCCGCTGACTGTGGAGCGCTAGGTGCAAGCGGCGCTGCCAAAACAGGCGTTTCAGCCGCGATGGCAAGCGGAGGGAGTACGTGCAACGGAGCCGACGTTGCAGCACTCTCCGCGGAAGGGGTCGACACTTCGAGAGGGCGAGCTCCAGTTCCGGCTCCAGTCCCAGACGTTTGTCTCATGGCTAAATCAATTTCATCGCCAAAGAGCGGTGCAGGCGCGTTTTCGTGCACAGGCTGTGATGCGGGAGCCGCGACGAGCGCCACTTCGTCTTTCGACGAGAGTGCTGTCACAAAGAGAACGAGGAGCAACCCTGCGTTAATGAGGACTGCGAGTAAGATTGTGCTTTTCCGATTCATCGAAAATGATCTCCTTAAATTGATCGCCGCGGTGCGCGTAGTTTCGGTGCTGATCAAAGCTCGAACAGCCGGGCGAGAGGAGAACGGTGTCTCCGCGCTCGGCGTTTCGTTTTGCAGCTGCGACTGCATCGCCAAAGAGCTCATAGCGCTCGAAGGGAAATGCAGATTTTAACTCCGCTTCCATTTTTTCTGCTGCTTGCCCATACGCAATCATCTTGCGCACCTTCTCCTGAAAGGGCTCGATCCACGGGCGGTACGAGCTCCCCTTGTCGACGCCGCCAACGATGAGGACAAGCGGGCCTTTAAACAGGCGCATCGCATGGAGGACGGCATCGACGTTGGTCCCCTTGCTGTCGTCGACGTACTGGACCCCGTCTTTTTCGCCGATCCACTCAATGCGGTGGGCCGGTTTGCAAAACGTGGCAAGCGCCGCTTCAAAGGCCGTTGTGGATACACCCAACTCTTGACACAGCGCGCGCGCAGCCTCGACGTTCTGCAACTCAGGCTTTCCCCATTGGGTATACCTCGAGTGCGAAATCGGTGCAACAGCTGTTTCAAACACACGGGTCGTGTTGGGCTCGAGAAGATCGCCATACTCGGCAAGCACCTGAGAGGAGACAAAGAGTTTAGCGCCCGGCGTCAAACACGCCTGAATCCTCGCCTTCGCGGCCGCGTAGTCGCGGAGCGTCTCGTATCGATCGAGATGATCGGGCGTTAGATTGAGAAAAACAGCAGCAGAGAGCTTTCGTTGCTGAAGCGTCTCGAGCTGAAACGAGCTGAGCTCGATGACAAGCGTTTCGGATGGATCTGGCGCGAGTAAATACTCGGAGAGCGCGGTCCCCACATTGCCGACGGCTTTGGCTTTGATCCCACACGCATTCAACACGTGCGCTGTGAGCAGCGTCGTGGTCGTTTTTCCATTCGTCCCTGTGACGCCCACGCACCGATTGTGCAAGAAGCGGAATGCGAGTTCCATTTCTCCAATGACCTCGCGACCGAGGCGAGTGAGTGGGTGGTTAGGAGCCACTCCTGGAGAGAGCACCACGAGATCCACTGAGTCGAACGGCAGCGGGGCGTCCTCTGGAAAAAGAGGGAGATCCGCTGTCATGCTCTTCGCATGCCGATCGACGGCCGCGACATCCCAGCCATGCATGCGCAAGAGCGCACCACACGCCTTGCCGCTGATTCCATAGCCGATGAGAAGCGCTTGTTTTGGGCTTTGTTGCATCATTTCAGTGCGTCTTCAAGCTGTTGATCATAGAAAAATTATAACCACAGAGAGCTAGAGAGGCCCAGAGAAAAATACAAAAATGCGCGTTTCAGAGCCTCTGTGCTCTCTGTGGTAAACATAGCGCTTGTTTTGTCATTGATCATAGAAAAATTATAACCACAGAGAGCACAGAGGACACAGAGAAAAATACAAAAATGCGCGTTTCAGAGCCTCTGTGCTCTCTGTGAGCTCTGTGGTAAACATAGCGCTTGTTTTGTCATTGCAGTTTGATGGATCCAATGGCCAGCATAGCAAGAAGCAAGCTCACAATCCAGAAGCGAATCACCACTTTTGTTTCGGGCCAGCCTTTGTATTCAAAGTGGTGATGGAGTGGGGCGATGAGGAAAATCCGTTTTTTATTTCGGTAGCGGTAACTGAGCACTTGCAAGATGACCGACATGGCCTCTGCGACAAAGATCCCTCCTGCCACTGCGAGAATGATCTCGCGGCGCAAGAGGATGGAGGAAAGGCCAAGCACGCCGCCTAAGGCAAGCGAGCCGGTATCGCCCATGAAGACTTGAGCGGGGTACCCGTTATACCAGAGAAAGCCGAGCCCTGCGCCGACGAGCGCAAAGAGATAGATGGCGATTTCGCCACTTCCCTCGATGTATAAAATGTTCAAGTATCTGGCCAAATCGATGTGATTTGAAAGAAACGCAAAGGCGCCGAGCACCAACGAAGCCATGATCAAACACCCAGCGGCGAGCCCATCGAGGCCATCGGTCAAATTGACCGCATTCGACGCCCCCGTGATCACAAAGGCGATCAAAAGAAGCGACACAATCCACCCTAAACCGTGAAACGTCACAATTGGATCTTTGAAAAATGGAAAATACCACTGGCTGATGTACGTCCTCGTCGAGAGGGTGGTCGTTTGGACCACAGAATGCACTACAATTTGCTCTTTTGCAGTAGGCGGGCGAAACCAGCTACCACAGTGAAGCGTCTCTTGGATCGAAGGACAGAGTAAATAAAGAGCGACCAGCGATGAAAAGCCGACTTGGGCAAGCATTTTTTTGCGCGCCTTCAACCCTTTGTTGTTCTTGAAGCGAAGCTTGAGATAATCGTCGATGCCACCGAGAAACCCAAGTACCAGCGTCGTGAGAAATAAAAGGAGCGTGAAGACGCTCCGAATATCCATCCAAAGAAACAGCGCAAACACCATGGAAGAAAGAATCAAAATCCCTCCCATCGTCGGCGTGTTTTTCTTTTTTCCGTGGAGCTCTGCGAGTAGTGGACACTCTTCGCCTGTGCGGATGGGTTGGCCGATCTTCCACTCGTAGAGCTTCTTGATGAAGCGGGGCCCAAGCAAAATGGTGAAGAGGAGCGACGTGAGCGCCGCCATGAGCATCCGCGTTGAGGAATAGGTGAATGCCGTCGGGATGTGGAACCACTGACGCAAATACTCAAACAGGAGTAGGAGCATGGGCCTCCAGATACTCGAAAATGGTTTCCATCTGCATGACGCGCGAGCCCTTGACGAGGACGACATCGCCCGGAAGGGCGATCTCCTTCAAGCGCTGAGCGAGCAGGCGCTGGTCGCTAAAATGCTCAGCTGGCTTTTTGCCATCCGCAAACACCTCCCACAACGGAAGAGCCTCTTGTCCGTAAGTGAGGAGATGATCCACATGAAGAGATGCAAAGCGGCCAACGTCTTGGTGCACCTCAACAGAGAAATTGCCAAATGGATGCATCGCTCCGAGGACTGCAATCCGCTTTCCTCCAGGTTTTGGATCGGGCAAGTTAGAAAGGGCCGCCTTCATCGATTCTGGATTGGCATTGTAGGCGTCGTTGATGAAGACAATGCCGCTCTGCTCAAAGCGCTCAAAGCGCATTTTCGGAAGCTGAATGAGCGGAATGCGCGGCTCAATCTCCTCCCAACTCATGTGAAGTGCGCGCGCCACGCTGAGCGCCGCAAGCAGATTGTACTGCAGATGCTTCTCTTTAAATGGGGACTCAAACCGGTACGCGCGCACGCCGCGCTCATCGAGTACGCCCTCTGAAAAAAAGTAATCTGCGCTTTTGTCTTCAAGCGAAAAGCTCAATTTAGGGATTGTGAGATGGGTCAGAGAGTCGCTTAAAAGATGGGGAAAAATCGCGAGGCGCGTTCGCGAGTGGCGAAACACCTCCGCCTTGCCCCGAATGATCTCGGGAAGCCCTCCAGGAAATGCCTCCGTATGCGCAAGTCCCACCTTCGTGAGCAGCGCAATGTCCGGCGGCGCAATGTCCACGAGCTTGCCA
>CAYGHT010000130.1:0-4684 GCA_964349755.1 uncultured bacterium | reverse complement strand
TATTAATATATGTCAAATATTAAATTAATCATAACTTTAATATTGAGCCTCTAAATAGTTCATAACTCTCTGATTCTTAACTATTTTTTTCTATTGCGTTGTGTCTAGACTGATATGTAAAATATCGCTTTTCTCAAGAGCCAGCCCGCAAAAGTCCTGGGCTCAGAAAAATTGATGATTTTGCTGGGGGCAGGACGTTTGCACCTGGCTCTCAAATGAAATATGGTTCATCCGACTAATGAGTACCCTTGCCTGTTGGAAGACTCCATTGGCGAATCAAAGGCAGCCGAACTTCTAGACTACTCGATCGAAACCTTTAGACACTTTCGCTTAAATGGACGAAACACGCCATGCAGTTGCTGGGTAGAGAGTTCGTGATCGAAAAAGCCGCTTCGCTTCGTCGGTGAAAGCGGCTTTTGAGTTGAGTTGCGCGGGGGGTTATGCTTCTTCGGTATTACCGACGTCGGCGTCGGGGCGAGGAGGAGCGCTGGGCTTTTGGGGAACAAAAGCGATAGGCGCAGACGCTGGCGCTGGAGATGCGACGTCTGGCGTGCCACTTTCTTTCCAGCCTACTCGACTGGTCAGCAATTGCTGAATACCCTGCTCTGGGACCTTCTCGTTTCTAGCCCTTTGGATTGCCTGACCGAGACCGGCCCATATCCAAGCTTCTTCTTCAGAGATAAATCCGTTGGTGTAAAGGGTTACAATAACTTCCATTGAGGGATTCGCAAGGCCAGCTACTGGCCACGTATCTCGCGCCTGAGGACTTTCTTTCCACAATTTCCACTTTTCTTGACATTCTTCAGGAGTTGCGAGCAAGTTAAGTTTGCGCAAATTCTCCAAGCTGCCGTGCTTATCCACAAGGACACCAAGCTGCTTCCAGGGACTCAAGGCCTCTTCGCGCAGCGCCTTCCATGTTGCGAAGTCGTTGTAAGCGAGGATCGAGTGATTTTCGAGAAGGAAAGCGCCGATGATCACCAAAAATGTTGGAACGAAAAGCCAAAGCGGACCGATGATGCCTAGGAGGGAAAAAGGTATGGTCACCCCGAAAGCACAGACTCCGCTCATCAGGCATATCGCACCACCAATTTCAAATGCTGACTTCCAAGAAGCGTGATCTCTGGTAAATTGAATCTGTCCAAAAAGCTCTTTTAATTTAGCATCTGTAGGAGCTGGCTTTGCTAACGCCACCGCAGTGGAACCAGATGCCCTTCTTATTACCGGTAGTTGCGGGTAAGATATTGTTGCCATTCGCACATCTCATTAAATTAACTTTAGTTTTTCAACAACAAGTTTATTAATAATATTAAAATATGTCAAATATTAAAATTAATATTATTACGAAATAATCTCGAGTCAGAGAAACAGAAAAATATTTGTTTACACGTTGCTTGCATTCCCGTTGGTTTGCTATGGTCATTTCCCTCAACGTATGCATGCGAACACATACCTTTTTTCCTTTCCTCCGGATCTCGAGCCAGAGACTGCCCGCTCGCTCAGCTTGCAGCTAGCGCTTGATGCGCTGATCGCTTTCTTCAATTCCCCCGCGCCTTCCGCAGATGCAGAGATCAGGCTGACCGTTTACACGCGCGCGTTGCTTGAGTTCTTTCCGTTCATCGATGGAGCTCCTCTGCGCGCGTTGCTTAAAGAACTCGATTCTCCAACGCCTTTGCTTCAAAAGGCGTTCTTGGATGCGCTGCTGCCGTATGTCGAGGAGCGCAGCTCGGATGAGAGCGTGCTCTTTTATCTGCTTGAAGAGCACGAAGCGCTTTTGCCCTTGATTCAACACCTTTCGTCGTTTGCTTGTGGGGACCTCTTGCGCAAGAGGATCGCGGACGGGTATAGTCGAAGAGGATTCAGCGAATTTTATGAGCGGCATAAAACGCGGATCGAATCTTCGGTGGATGCATGCTTGTTAACACAAGAGATAGCGCTCTCTCCTTAATTCGCGATCTGAGAGCTTTGCTTCAAGCGACACAAGAGTCTGTGCTCGCTGAAAGCGATGATGCTGCGTTTTTTCGGCAAAAGCGCAAAGCGAGTGTGGCGCTTGTGTCGCAAGCGCTGCCTGTGGTGAGCGCGCCAAAATTCGAAATTCCGCTCCCGTTGCCGCCTGCAGCGCCGACTTTCCCCAAGCCTCCTAAAGCTGTAAGCGCGCCTCCCTCTCCGCCAGTTCAATTAGCTCCAACCCCCTCCCCCATCTCGACGCCCCATCTGCCGATCTCTTCGCTCCGGACGCTGGTTGGCAAGCTGGCGCCAGAGCTCGCGATTCTCGAGGAGATTCCGAGCGATGTGGTGGCAAAAAAGATGGCCTCGCGCTGGAAGACGAAAAACCAAGTCGCCTCGATTTCGGTATTGTGCTTTCAGGAGACAAACGAACAAAGAGCGCTGCTGGAAGAGATCGCAAGAGCGCTGGACGTGTACTTCGGAGATGCTCGGCTCATCCACAGTACAGAGATCGAGCGAGACAAGCAGTGGGATACGTTCTTGTCGGGAAGCGAACTGAAGCTCGTCATTGCGTGTGACTCGACGCTTTGGAATTTGCCAAACTTGCGCGCTCTTTATCGCGAAATTCCTGCGGAAAAGAAGCGGCTTTTAAAGGAAAAACCTCTCTTGCTGCTGCCCGATTTATCGCTTTATTTGAAAGACTCTTCACTCAAACGCTCGCTGTGGAAGGCTCTATGCCAGACGTGCCGAGCCAGTTCATGATGAATACAGCCCCTTATGTCGCCGTCGTCCTCGACCGCAATCTGACCCACCCACTCGACTACGCGGTGCCGGAAGCGTGGCGCGGGGCGGTGGCGGTGGGGACGCGGGTGGAAGTTCCGTTTCGCAGTGGCACACAAAAAGGGACTGTGGTCGCGTGCAAAGAGAAAGCCGATGTCGCAACGGTCAAGACGCTGCTTCGGGTCCTTGCTGCAGACTCTGTGCTCTCTGAGCCGCTTCGGAAACTTGCGGAGTGGATGGCGAGCTATTACGTCGCCCCGTTACAAAAGGTGATGCGCTGCTTCGTGCCGCCCTCGATGCGCGAAGGTGTGAAGCCCAGAAAAAAAGAGTTCGAAATTCACGAAGAGGAGTTTTTCCCGACAAGACCTAAAACACTGACGGCCGAGCAGAATGCTTGCCTGGAAAAAATTGGGGCGTCGCTGAAGCAGGGCATCTTCCAGACGCACTTGATTCAGGGCGTTACGGGAAGCGGTAAAACTGAAATCTACTTACAAGCCATTGAAAAGGCCCTCGAGCTTGGGAAAAGCGCCATCATGTTGGTCCCTGAGGTCGCGCTCACCTCCCAAACCATCGAGCGATTTCGCTCGCGCTTCCAGGGCAACATTGCGCTTTGGCACCATCGAAGGAGTTTGGGAGAGCGGACAGCGGCGTGGAATCTGTTACGCAAGGGATCGGCGCAAATTGTGATCGGGGCGCGCTCCGCCATTTTTTGTCCTGCACAACAGGTCGGGCTCATCATTGTCGACGAAGAGCACGACAGCTCGTACAAAGCAAGCGACATCCCGTGCTATCAGGGCCGAGACGTCGCCGTGATGCGGGGGTTTTTAGAAAAAGCCACGGTTCTGCTTGGAAGCGCGACGCCCTCGATTGAATCGCGCTACAACGCAGACGTGGGCAAATACGTGCTGAGTCGGCTCACCCATCGAGCAGGCGTTGCGCTCCTTCCTAAGATGACCATTGTCGACATGGTCCAGGTGTTTGAAACCAATGGAGGGTTTACCCACTTTTCTTTGCCCCTGGTGCAAGCGCTCCAAAAACGGCTGGAAGCGGGAGAACAGGCGCTCATTTTTTTAAATCGGCGCGGCTATCACCGGCTCCAAATTTGTGGCAGCTGCCGCAGCGTCGTGAAATGCGCGCACTGCGATTTGGGACTCACCTACCACAAAAGAGACGATCAGCTCCGCTGCCATTTGTGTGGCTTTACAAGGAGCGTTCCTAACGCATGCCCCGCCTGTGATGCGGCAGACGCGCTCCGCTTCCAAGGATTTGGAACAGAGCATGTGGAACGGGCGCTCCACGCTCTTCTGCCAACCGTCCGAACGCTCCGAATGGACCGCGACACCACGACCAAAAAGGACAGCCATGAAACGCTCTATAAGCAATTTCGCGCTCATAAAGCCGATGTGCTCATCGGCACGCAAATGATCGCCAAGGGCTTTCACTTCCCTTCTGTGACGCTCGTCGGGATTTTGGGAGCGGATGCCCCATTGAACGTTCCCGACTTTCGATCCGCCGAGCAGGCATTCCAACTCATTACCCAGGTCGCCGGGCGTGCGGGACGATCGGAGCTGCCAGGAGAGGTCATCTTACAAACGTTTCTCCCGAACCACCCCGTTCTGGCATTGGCGAGCACGCAGGACTACGAGGCGTTTTATGCCGGGGAGCTCGCAGAAAGGCAGCTCTTTAAGTACCCGCCGTTTTGCCAATTGGTGAAAATCAGCTTTTCTGGAAAAGACGCTCTGGAGACAGAAGAGCGAGCAAAACAGCTGCATGCGAAAATCTTGCGCGAGCTTCCAGCGGGCGCGGAATTGCTGCCCGTTCTGGCCTCTGGCCATGCAAAAGTGAAAGACCTATACCATTTTCAGTTCATTATCAAGACGTTACAAATACGCGCTCTTGCTCAATTGCTCCACGCCTTCAAGCTCTCTGCAGGCACGAAAATCGACGTAAACCCTGCAAG
>CAYGHT010000129.1:0-4864 GCA_964349755.1 uncultured bacterium | reverse complement strand
TTGAAACTCTGGAATTTGCATTCTTACTAATGAATTCGTCATATTTACTCCTGTTTTTTGTTTATTTTAGCTTAAACTTTAACTTATGATATATTTTTAATGCAACAAAAAACAAATTACTTGCACAATCTCGGACACAGGAAATTCTTCATAAAAAAATACTTTATAACTGCGAATGCTTAACTCGAGGACGCGCCTGATCATTCAAGCGCGGAGCGCATTGAACGCCTCGAGCCCGATCCACGAGCAGCCGAGCGAAATATGAGGCTTGAGGGCTCCGTGGTAATCAGATCCGCCGGTGACGAGCCACCCTTTTGCGCGAGCTAAGTGGAGCCAGGTGGCCTCTTGCGCGGGCTGCAGATTGCCGTAGTAACACTCGATGCCGTCGAAGGGAAGTGCAAGGAGCGCTTGCAACATTGCTCCTTTTGGGATGAAGTGCGGATGGGCAAGCACGGCTTTCCCGCCTGCTTTATGCACTTCGGCGATGACCTCGGCGGGTGTGAACTTAATTCCCGGCGTGTAGCAGAGCGCCCCTTCTGCTAAAAACCGCTCAAAGGCCTCTTCGCGCCGAGCGACGTATCCTTTGCGCACCATCAGTTCGGCAATGTGGGGCCGACCGATTGTCCGATAGCGACACTCTTGTGCAACAAAGGCGATTAGTTCTTCTTCTTCAATCACCATCCCCCGCTTGGACAATTTTGCCAAAATGGCCCGATTGCGCTCCCCTCGCCGCTCGATCATCTTGCGCAAAAATTCGCGGAGCGTCCCAGAATGAAGATCGATTCGATAGCCTAGAACATGCACAGAGGAGTCTTTCCACTCAGACGAGAGCTCCACGCCAGGAAGAAGCTCAATTTGAAGTTCGCGCGCGCGGATCAAGACCTCGGGTGTGTAGGCATCGATGGTGTCGTGATCGGTGATCGAGAGCGCTTGAAGATTCGCGTCTGCTGCTTTTTGGAGAAGCTGGAGCGGCGAGTCGGTTCCGTCGGAGCAATGGGTGTGGGAGTGAAGATCCGCGCGGAAAGAAATCATAGCCAGATCCGAATTTCAGGTTCGAGCTCGACGCCGGTCGCCAGGCGTACGCGCTCCTGGATGAGGGCGATGAGGAGGCGAACATCCGACGCCCTAGCATTCCCTGTGTTGACGATGAAGTTCGCATGCAGAGGCGAAATGCGCGCGCCGCCAATGGCCGTCCCTTTCAACCCGCATTGATCGATGAGCGCTCCCGCTGAAAGGTGAGGAGTGGGATTGCGAAAGATGCACCCAGCACTTTTGTCTTTGAGCGGCTGCGTTTGCATGCGCCGCTCGATCAGCGCCAGCTGCGCGCGCCGCGCATCAGGGCTCGGGACAAGCCGAAATTGAGCCGACACGATGCAGCCGTTCATCGCTTGGAACGGCGAAGTGCGGTAATTGAAGAGAAGCGCATCTCGCTGGAAAACTTGGAGCTCTCCTGTGGGAAACAAGTACGAAACGCTTTGGAGCGTCGAAGCAGTTTCTTGGCCATTGGCTCCCGCATTCATGAAGATCGCGCCCCCAACCGTTGCCGGAATCCCAGAGGCGAACTCAAGCCCTGAAAGACCCCGGCGCGCCGTCTGAGCGCCCAGCAAAGAAAACGAAGTGCCAGCCCCGGCGCTGACCTCACTACCCGAAATTTCGAGCAGCTCAATTTTGTTGAGGATGACGAGCCCTTCAAACGGCGCGTCATTGAACAATGAGTTCGAGCCCTTGCCAAGAATTAACGTAGACAGCGCCTCGCGCGCCGCAAAGGCGTACGCCTCGCGCAAATCGTCAACAGAGCGAACTTCACAAGTGAGATGAATCGGACCGCCGATCCCAAACGTCGATAATTCAGAGAGCGTCCGGTTCGTCTGTAGCTGCAGAGGCATTGAAGTCTTCCTTTGAGCCCATCATGGCCTACCTGAAGGACGAATGTCCAGCGGTTGATCGCGGAAAAGCATCTTGCGCTGGATATAGGGTCATAACCAGCGCAAGTTGACAAAAAAACACATCTTGCGCTAGATATAGACCTATAATCAGCGCAAGATGGTCTTTCATGGAACGAATTGTCGGTAGAAAGCAAGAGCTCGAAAAGTTGCAGAAAATTCTCGAGGCAAAACGGGCCACATTTCTCGTGGTGTATGGGAGGCGACGGATTGGAAAGACCTACCTCATCAAAAATTTCTTTAAAACTAAAGGGGTGTTCTTCCATCTAACAGGTCTCCAGGACACGCCGACGGAGACACAACTCCAGAATTTCGCAGTTGAACTTTCAGACTCTTTCTTGAAGGGCAAGCCAATCAAGACTCCAAAAAATTGGTTTTCGGCCTTCCAGCTTTTGAGAAAAGAGGTGCAAAAAGTGCCTCAGTCAACTCCGCTCATTCTCTTTTTCGACGAGATCCCTTGGCTCTCCACTCCCCGCTCCAACTTTGTGCAAGCGCTCGAACATCTTTGGAATCGGTATTTGTCCGACATGCCCAACATCATTCTCGTCGTATGCGGGTCTGCCGCATCGTGGATGATCGAGAACATTCTTCATCACAAAGGAGGTTTGCATGGAAGAGTGACGAACGAAATGCGGCTGATGCCATTTACTCTCAGCGAAACTGAGGAGTTTTTGCGAGAAAAGAACATCTCCTACGATCGGAAACAAATCCTCGAGCTCTACATGTGCTTAGGTGGCGTCGCTAAGTATTTGACGTATTTAGAAAAAGGCAAATCGGTAGCTCAAGCGATCGGAGAGCTCTGTTTTTCATACAACGCTCCTTTAATTTCTGAGTTTCACAAGCTCTATCGCTCTTTGTTTCACAATCACGAGGCCCTCGTGGCCATCGTTCGAGCGCTCGCAGCGGTGAAGTCTGGCCTCTCCTACCAAGAACTTGCCAAACAGACCCACCTCGTCTCTGGCGGCACGTTGACAAAACAGCTCGAAGAGCTCACACAATCTGGATTCATCATCAAAGTTCCTCTCTTTGGCGAGGGAGAAAAGAAAGATCGCTACGTCCTCATCGACGAATATTCCCTCTTTTACCTCACGTGGAATTCCGGAGTCTCGTCTCTGGACTTGCAAGGTCGAAGAGCCACCTACTGGATCAAAAAAAGAAACACGCAAGCTTGGAAATCGTGGATAGCCCTTGCCTTTGAAGCCTTGTGTCTCAAACACATTGAAGGAATTAAAGCGGCGCTTGGAATCAGCGCGCTCGAAACGGCCAGCTCACAGTGGAAACACTCGCCTTCTCGTTCTAACCGATCTGGAGCCCAAATTGACTTAGTCATTGATCGAGCAGACCGCTGCATTCACCTCTGCGAAATCAAGTTCTCCGATAAGAAGTTTCTGCTCACCAAGGCGTATGCACAAAATCTCCAGAAAAAACGAGCCTGCTTTGAGGAAGTGACCGACACTCGTAAATCGACTTTCATCACTTTGATTACCACGTTCGGAGCGACCCACAACAGCGCGTATCTTTCGTGTGTAGATCAGGAGCTGACGATGGATTCGTTATTTTTAAGCGAGCCTTGAGCTTTGCGACCGGTCGCACTGTAGACCGCATCCATGATCGCATTGACAAAGCCTGCGCTCTCGCGCGTCGCAAACTTGCGACAGAGCCGAATCGCCTCAGCAATGACCACTTTAGGAGGAAGCTCTTCGTCGTGGAGAAGCTCAAAAACGCCGAGCCGCAAGATTGTCCGCTCGACCTCTGAAATCCGCTCAAAGGCGTAATTGAGCGAGTGCTCCTCAATTTTCTTATCGAGCGCCATCAAAAATTCAAGAATTTTCTGCACCCGCTCATACGCCTCTTGAACCGCGCGACGCGTCACCTTGAGCTCATTCATCATGAACGGGATCGCTTCGTCTGCCGTAAGCGGGCAAAAGCCATGGCTATAGAGAAGCTGGAACACGATTTCCCGAAATTTCTGGGGCGGCAGGGCCATGGCATCCTTAAATGGGTTGGGCGACGCAGTATAGCGGGGAGGACGGGTTCCTCGCAAGCGGTGCGAGATGTCGAGCCCTTTCAAAATTATTTTATGGACGCCGGTAAAATGGTCGAAGTTGGGTCAAGTTAGAAAGGATGGAGGAGGAGAAAATTGGGTAAGTAGTCTGCTAAGGCTAAATGTAGGTGCTGTTGAATGAGTCGTGGTAGGCATGGGCAGCGGGAGAGGCTGAGATGGCGCCGTCAAGAATGGCGATTGATGAAATCCGTAATGGTTGGAATAAGACGGCTGGAGAGACCAGGAGGACGTAAATTTCGGAGTTGGTTGCAAAAAAGACCCAAATTGCTGAGGTGAAGATGGTAACTCGAATTGCGATGGAGGCTGGTCATGGTAGCGTTGCGATGGAGGCTGGTCATGGTAGCGGGGTGGTTGAGGTGGTATAGATTGCTGGGATGGTATAGGAGTCGCCAATCGCTGCGGTATCCCGGCTGAAACAGGAGCGGCTGCTCCAATAACAGGAACTGGAGGATCGACTGGAGGCAATGGCAACCCACCAGGTGGCGAGGCGTTCATAGGCTGCGAAGAAGCGCCATAGAAACACGAAATCGCAAACCCCACGCCAGTCGCAAGCAAAGCAAGCTTCGCCACCGTCGACTGACCAAGCATGGTCCAAGTCACGTAACTAACACAACAGAGCACCGTAGCCACCCCGCTCGCCGCTGCGAATCGCTCATTCCATTTTGGTGAAAGCTTTTCGCGCTGCAGAGCTACTTTCAATGCAAGTATGCTCAATACACTCACTCCAAATGCGTAGTTTCCGAGGATGAAAAGCGCGAGCGAGCAGATGGCTGCAGAGACCATGTAAACACGAGTCAAGTATCTGGAGTTTGGACTAATTCGCCCTCAACCGCGCAGTATTCACACAGCGCGCTCT
>CAYGHT010000128.1:0-4894 GCA_964349755.1 uncultured bacterium | reverse complement strand
CTCTTCAAGCTCTCCAACTATTTAACCGATTACGAATCGCGTCTGGTACAACCTCCGTTTTTTTTCGCGCCGCTCGGCCGTCTGATGGCGCGCATCTCGGCCTACTGCTATTGCCACGATGTTTTTCGCTTTAAGCAACTCCTCTTGCACGCGGCAATTGAAGAGCATTTGCAGCAAATTCGACAAACTCCGACCGATCTGGAAGCACACGCATCGCTCGCCAACATTTACGTCGCACTCTCCCAAATTTACAAAGAGCCAACCGAAGGCTCGGAACATCCCCGGTTTCGCCTGTATCGCAAACAAGCAGCGCTGTTCGACCAACGATTCAAAGCAGCAGCAGGCCTTGCCATTGAGGAATTTCAGATTTTGAACCAGTATGCTCCCAACGACCCGTGGATCCACGAACAGCTCGCCGCAGGCTATCGCGAGCTTGGATTGTTCGCCGATCAGATCCGAGAGACAGAAAACTTACTCAAACTCAAGCCGCAAGATCGCGAGATCTTATTTTCTTTAGGAGCGCTCTATTTCCAGCAAGGGCTGAACGCAAAGGGCCTGCGCGTCTATGAAGAGCTCAAGAAAGCACGCTTTGGAAAGGCCGACGAGTTATTGACAAACTACGGCAAGACGAAAGCGGCAGAACACCACTTGACGCCCATCAAAATTTGAGCAGGGAAGTCCAATCTACAGTTCCGATAAACAACCCCAACGCGCAGATCTGACATGCACGCCAGTTCACCGTTTCTCGATACAAGCGCTGTCCCCACCAATTGGAAAGGACGAGGATGCCGATGGAAAAGAAAGGGAATAGCACAATGCGCTCCAGGCCACTTGCCACTTCCGTTCCTTGAAGCAAGAAAATCGTACACAGGCTGTTGGTCACCCCGCCACCGATGCCGTACAACCATTCTTGAACGTTGGGCATCCTGGCTTCGGTCCGGAGATAGAAAACAAACTGCACCAGCGCAGCCCCCAGATACATCACGGGGGTGAACCATTGGCTTTGAATCGCGTTTGATGGAAAGAGCGAAGTAGCAGACGTCGGGAGCGTGACGAGCAGCGCGCGCCATTGATAAATCACGAGGAGCGCAACGTGAAGAGCAAACATGGCGCTGACAAACAAAATCCATTTCCGACGGTGCGTGAGCCCATCGAGGCTCGAGCTTGCCCAAAAAAGTCCCGCGAGCACAAGAAGCGAGCCTAACCCATGCCAGACCGTGTAAGCAAACCCGAACGCAGCGCCGAAAAGCGTCGCCATGACGATGGCCGGCATCACAGTCGATGCGCTGAGAATCGCGAACGTGAGGCCTGCAGGCCCTGCGAGAAGCGCTCTTCCGATGGTATAGAGGAGCATTGCGAGAATTACGCCTGAGAAAAGACCGAGATAAAGAATCGGCGCGTTGCACGCGTACGCATTGGCCTTCACAGGACCGAGGAGCGTTGCGACAACACAAGCAATCGACATCTGAATGAGCACGAACGCCTTATTGCTTCCTCCCGCATCGATGCTGCGGCGCATGCAAAGGTTCGATGCAGAAGCAAACAGGGAGGCAAGAAAAGCGAAAAAAAGACCCATGCCCCAAAGATACGCTATCCTTGAAAACTTCTCCATCGTATAATCGCAACTGTTATGTGGGCCATCGTTTTATTTTCTTTTATCGCCGCATCGCTTGGAGCGTATCAGCCAAGTGATGAAGAGTCGCTTGCGCTGCGGCGCATCGCCGATTTTTGGCAAGAGGGCGAAACGGACATTGCCAAGAGCCAGATGGAAGAGTTCGTGACTCAGTTTCCAGACAGTCCGTACTTTGACACGCTAACCACAGCGCTCGGAGATCTTCTCTTGCGCGAGAAAAGCTACCCCCAAGCGCTCAACTACTATGCGCGTATCAAAGAAACCTCAGCCATCGACAAGACGTTTTTAAACCGGATGCAGTGTTTATATCACCTCCAGTGGTATGCGACGCTGGCCGATGAGTGTGAGGGGTTTTTAAGCCGAGAAAAAGAGGGGGAACGCTTCCTCCAGGCGACCTATTTGCTAGGGCTTGCGCTTTATCAACAATGCCTCCACAGCGAAACGTCGGGTCAGCCAGACGCCCTTCGAAGAACCGCGTTACGCGCCAAGCCCCATTTTGACGCTCTGGCAAAATCGGAGCTCTCCGAAGAGGTCGCAGGAGCCTATGCGCACCTGTGCTGTATTCTGCAAGATTACGAGGGAGCAGCTAAGCTCTATCTCGAGCTTGCAAGCGCAAGCGAAACTCCAGAAGAGCTGCTCTTTCAGGCGGCGCTACTTCAGGCAAAATACGACAAATCGTTGAGCGCTGCAACCTTTGATCGCTTGGCCAAAGAAGGCGGCGCTCGAGCAAAAGACGCAGCCTACAATCAGCTAATCCTCGCGTTTGAGCAAGAACGGTTTGAAGAAATCGTCGCCAATCAAGAGACATGGCTCACAGCTGCTCCCCTTGAGCGCAAAGGCGCATTGCACCTCATCGTCGGAAAAAGCCTGCTCGCACTCAAAAAATACGCAGACGCTGCAGTTCAGCTCAACGCCTTTTTAGAAACCGACAAGGAAAGTGCCCAGCAGCGACCCGCCGTTCTCCACTTGGTCGAAGCCGCTTATCGAGCAGGCGATCTCGCTCTTCTCGAGCGGGCAATCGACCGTTTGAGCAAGAGCGATGCGATGCTCCCCCAAGCGACGCTCTACCGCATCGAGCTCCTCAAGACCCAAGGAAATTTAAACGGCGCACGCGTGGAGCTCGAAGCGCTGCTCGCCGATAAAACGGACTTCCCTCAGCGCACCGAAGCGGATCTAGAGCGCATTACCATGGCAGCCAGCGCAAACGAATGGGAATCTTGCCGGATCTGGGCAACCGAGTTTGTCGCTCAGCACCCCGACCATGCATCGGTGGCCTATGCCTGGCGCGCCCTTGCAACCGCCTCCGCTGAGCTCAGCCGACTTGGGGGAAATGAAAAAAACCGCTTTGCACTCGATCTGGACGCGCTTCTAAAGACAAAGCACTTCACTCCGGAAGAGTGCATGCACTGGCGCTACTTGCGCGCAAAAGTTGATTTCGAGCTGGCCGAAGTCGAGGCCGCCGCAGGGCGTCTCGAAGAGCTCCTCGTAAACCCAACACCCTTTGACAAGCGAGCAGACGCAACACTGCTCCTTGCCCTCTGCTACCGGAGCGATCCTCCGAGATTTTGTGCATGGGCAGAAAAAGCGCTCCTCTCCAACGCCTCACTCATTTCATCGCAAGAGCAGCGCCTTGCCCTTTTCAACGCCTATCTTGCGCAAGAGGCATTCGACAAGGCAGCAGAGCATCTCCTCGCCGCATTTTTCGACAACGCTGAGATCCAGCTCGCCAACCTGCTGTGGCTTGGGGGTCATCTCTCCGGTGAGAGCGCGCTCCGATTCCTCGAGCCGTTTCTCGCGCGCCCCTTCGACGCACCCCTCGAGCGAGAAGCTCTGAGTCTGAAATTGGCCAAACTCTACAAAGCACAAAATCGCTCCGCGGGGGCCATCGCGCTGCTCGAGACACTCCTCACAGAGTATCGCAAAACGCCCGCTCAAGGTTGGACTTCAGAACCAGAAGCGCTGCTCCTCCTCGGCGAGCTGCATGCCGCTGTAGGAGAGAAGGCGCGCGCAGAAGAGCTCTTTGGAGCCGTGCTCGCAAAAAACTCAATTAAGCGCGATCGCTTCAGCGTCGCAGCATCGCTCCACGCGATTCGGCTGAATCTGCAGAGCAATCCAAACGATTTGCGCGCCGCAATCCAACTCAAAGACCTCGTCTTGCAAAAGACATTAGAAAACGAACCGTTTCATCTCGAAGCAGCGCTCGATTACATCGAACTCCAAGCGCGAAAGACCCCGGAAAAGCGGCTCGCGCTCCTCGAAAAGATGCGCGTCGACTTCACCGCGCAAGACGACTTATTATCTAAAGATTACCACGCCGCGCGAGCAACACTTGCCGCTCAAGACCGCATTTACCAAGCGTACATGTCCTATCTCGATGCCGAAATGTGCCTTGCAAAAGCGAGATTTGCTCCTGATGAGCAAAAAGAGTTGCAAGCAAAAGCCAAAGACCTTTTGCTCCAGATCAAAGAGACTTCACTGATTGAGCGCGTGCAACAGCGCCTCAAAGAATTTGAATGAATGTACTTGTTCTTGCTTCCAAAGAAAAAAAGCTCGGAGCCCTCAGCATGGGACTCTCGCTCCTGCTCCATCTCGCGGTCATTCTTGGACTGCAGAGCACAGCCCTTTGGTTTAAAGGAACTACCCCAGCGACACACGCAGACGTCGTCTGGAGTCAGCTAGTCTCCAAAACGCCCCGTCACGAGATCCTCGATGTCACCTTTGCTCCGAAGAGCGAGCTCGCGCTGCCCCCGATTCAGCTCTCTCCACAAGTAGAGATCAAAGCGTCCTCGCTATCCCCTACGGCCATCCCCCTGCCAGATCCGCCGAAGAGCCTCGCAATGGAGCTCCCTTCGCTACCCGTAGACGAGCTGCGCGCAAATCCTCCCATCGCCATACGCCCGCTCACCTTCCAGTTTCAAACGCCGAGCATTTTTCTCGATTTACCCAAAGATCTGATCGGAGCGGTCGCAAAAAATAAAACGCCTCCACCGCTGTTAAGTCCTCAAAGCGAGACGCGCATGCCGTGGGCACTTGCAAAAACAACGATCGCGCCCCCGTCTGCACCAAAACTGATCGCGCGAAGCGGATCACTTGAGCCGCTCGCCCTTCCCGGGCTTTGCGAGGAGCGCCCAGGCGTCCGCGCGCCGGCGCTTGAACGTGGAGACGTGCCAGCCGAGGGCCGCGGCCAGCTCGCGGGGCCCCTGCAAGCGGCCCGTCAGGCTCGCCGGGGCCTCAGCGACCGCGCGGGCGAGGGCCTGGAGA
>CAYGHT010000127.1:0-4916 GCA_964349755.1 uncultured bacterium | reverse complement strand
GGTCATTGGTCCTCAAAAGAATGAAGAAATGGTAAGTATTCAGGTCCCCGCAGCAGCAGCCTTTCCGGCAAACTGCACCACCAGTGCACTATCAAAAACATTGACTTTTCAAAATCGAAGTGAAAAAATTCTTTGGTTTATGGCAAAATTGACCGGGCATGGACCCGACGATGTCTTAGACAGAGATGAGTTTAAATAGGGAATCGCCCATGAGCCGTTCTAGGAAAAAAAACCCCATTATTTCCATAGCTTGTTGCGGTAAAGGCAATGGAATGCGATCTGCTAAGAAAGAGGCGAATCGAAGACTTCGAAGGCATTTGAATCAAACCGCTGATACTGAATACGCTAAAAGCTTCAAACAATTCGAAGAGAGGTGGTCTTGGCCTGACGATGGCAAGCAGCGGTGGGACAATCCGAAGGCTTACAGAAAATAACTTTGATTTATCTAGAACTCTTCAGGAGAAACTTCAAACATTCCCCTCAAGGCGAACACCATTACCCATTCGGAAAAGCTGTTGCATATTTACGAGCGAAATCTTTGTAAGAGATGGTTGTTTTGTATCCGTCTTTCGCCTGACGCCCAGATGGCAAAAACTCCCCACGCTTATTATGGGTTCGAATCCAGGTAATCGTAACACTGTATTTGTCACCGTATTGGTCTAAGAAGTTAGCGTGTGGCCCAGCGTAGTTAATTTGGGCTATTTTTCGCGCAAATTGAACGCCGATAAAATGCTCGTTTTTAACCAAAGCTCTCACAAGATGGGTGCCAGGAGGAAAGTCTTGAGCCTTGAAGAGGTAATGACCGCGTGCATTGACAGATTCAGAAACATCGAGAAAATCGAAAAAAGTCCGCGCTCCTTTGCTCTCTCTCAAAACTTGAGAGAAGAACCCATTCTCAAATTTACTAACCACGTTGTGAATAGAAACGATTTTTTCTCCGACATAGCTAAGAACCACGAGAGAAAGAGCAAGAACACCAACACAGACATTAATCTCTTGAAGAGCAATATTTCGATTTTTCCAATATCCTACATCAGGGTGAGCATTGTAAACGCCAAAGACAGAATGTACCTCCATGTAACGGGGAAAATCCCGATACCAAACGCCCCGAAAACGGGCAGTACTTAAATCTTCATTGACGGTAAGCACTGTGCTTTTTAGGTACTTTACATCATCTGATAAGAGATGATAGCTGTGAGAGTCGTTGAAAACATGCGAACTTTGGTCCCTGATTAAGAGATATAAAGTGCCGTTGCATTGGATTTTGACCATATCCTCATTTGGATTTAACTCGGCCCCAACGCGCCCAGCAAGAGCTTCCTTACTCACTAAACGGAGACTTTGATAAAGACCGTCTAACGAAGCGCTGTTACAATAAGTCGCAAATCCTTGAGCAAATGTTCGATCTTGTTCTTCGTATGTTTTTGCCCGAAGAGGAATCACGGATACAGGTGGAGGTTCGACGGCAAGCGCTTCAGCTGATGGTATAACATTAAGAGGAGCTGCTGGCGATGCAGGAGGAACATTGATCGAGGGGTATAAATATCGAACAAGAGCAGCTATAGCCACTAGAAAAAGTCCAGCTACTGTGGCAACTACACTTGACGCTGCAAGCCCAACCGCAGTTAACGCTATGCCACCGCTCCCTATTGGATAAGCATAGTCGCTCATTGTCTGACACGCTCGATCTCTAAAAACAGCTGCTGCACTCATGAGGTTGTCCTTCTCATATCACCCAAGCCACCTGCAATTTCGCGAAGGGCTGCAGCAAACAAGGACGCTGCTTTAGGAGAGAGGCGATTTTGCTTCCGAGCTTCCCAGTAAGGCGAGACAAAAGGAGCATTCAAAATTTGGACTATTTTTTCTTTTTGTTCAGCAGTAAGATTCCCCTTTTCGAGGATCGAGCTGAAAAAATACCATAAGCACTTTTGCTGTTCTTCCAAAGTTTCATCGTCCTCAACGCTGGTTTCAAGAGGCTCAAAACTTGCAAGGTCGATGAGTTTGAGATGCTGTCCGTTGTCCACCATCGCATTTGTCGAATGAAGATCTCGATGAATCCATCCCTTACTAAAAGCGTATTGAAGCACATCTGCGGCTTCGGCAAGGAGCGTCAATGTTGTCGGCAGGTCAAATGTCTTGGAAGGGATATCACTCAAGATTTTCCCCTGAACGTACTCCATCAACAAGGTAGTTTCAGAGCCTCTTGTTAATTCGCGGTACTGCAGCAAATTCGGATGACGCAGCTGCTGTGCTACCTCCCATTCGTGTAGAGCGGAAATAGGGGTTCCATCGTCTTTAAAAAGGAAAGGAAGAGTTTCGGGAGGAAGACGAGAGGCTTGTTCTTCTTTTGAGAAAAAACATTTCAAAGCAAAGAAATATCCCGATTTTTCCTCTACCAAAAAGACTTCTGCTTGATCTCCTTTCCCAAGGGACTGGAGTTTTTTCCACGAATAGTGAGTCGATGAAATTTCGATCTTATGTGGAGGCGGTAAAGAGTAATTCGTGAAAATCGCCATCTTAGCCTACTCCACTTCCTCAATGCGTGCCGAAGAACGAGGTGCCGCTCGTCCATTTAATGTCGCAGAAGCTTGAGCTGTAGAATCAATCGGCGAAAACGTTCTCAATCTCAAAATAACTCCGCCGTTCCCATCTCCGTCTGTTAAGGCTCCCGCTTGAACGTAGATTTGCTTAAACTGCTGGCTGCATCTCCGAATTTCAGCTACCGCTTCATCACACTGAGCTTCGAAAATTGCTTTTGTAGCTCTAAATTCTCTGTGCACCCGCATCTCGTAGCCTCTCTGACTGATCGAAGAAGACGACATCGACAAAAAGCCACCGGAACTATTCCTCATTCCAATACGCCCGGACTCTATTGACGAAATTTGGCCTTGATTGTGCTTTCGAAGAGATGAGATCCCTGTCGGCTTGATGAGCATCCCAAGGAGAGCTAATACTCCAAAAATAGGATAGGCGAAAATCCCTGAGACCACATTTGCGACAATCCAGGCTGCTTTATACAGACCTGAATTTGCCTGAATTTTTTCCGCAAAGAAATGATGATATGCTTTTAAAGGGGTCAAAAGACATTCACCAGGCAAATCCTGAGAACTAAAAACGTTTTTAACCGTCTGAAGCATAATCACCTCAAAATTGTTTATCGCGAGTAAAATAACATATTCCTATAAATTTAACAACTAGCAAATTTCGAGCTCATCCGGCTAATGAGTATCCTTGGAAATAAAAAAGCACCTAAGACTTCAAGTCTTAAGTGCTTGGAAGACAAAGTTCTCCGGGTGTATGATTCGAACATACGACTAATGGATTAACAGTCCGGTGTACGTAAGTGCCTTACCGCAAGCAACAATTCACAGCAATAAGAGAATCAAAGATTTGAGGGCAAGGATGTTGTTGCCGAGCGTTGCAGATTGTTGCCAGTTTTGGTGGCCGTGTGCACCAACAGTGCACCACGAGATCGAGCTCATGACCCCGCTTGGGATAAGACGTGTTGAACCTGCGTTTTCAGCGATGGCAGGAACGTTTCGAAAATGTAAGGCGCAGCGATCGCCTCGATATAATCACAGTCCGGCCCCTCAGCCGTAATGACGCCAGCAAATGATTTCATCAGAAGGCGATTTTGATCATACCGAAACCGCCAGAAGCCAGCCCCAGATCCTCCTTTGATGCTTTTACGACTGGTGTTTGGAATGTGCCAAAACTGAACAAATGCCCGATCATCAAAGCAGATTTTTTCACCACCACCAAGACAAACTGGGGTATTCAAAAACCCATCTTCACTGACTTCAGCTTGAGGACAGGCACCTCGAAAAAACCCAGATAAAACCTGAGTATCTTCTTCCAGTAGGAAAACTACATCGGTCTCCAAATCATAAAATTCAGATTGTTCGAATAGTTCATGCTTAGGGAATCCGTCAATTTCCAATAGAATAAAGGCAATATCTGGTCGATAAGCACTGCCATCCGAAAAATGAAAATGCCTGATATCGGCGCTAAAATACATAAATCGAAAAGAAGCCACGCAAGCGTGAGCGGCTTCCCCTTGAGAAGGTTTTGTCAATCCGATAAATTGTTGTTTCGCACCATTGACAATCAGTGGCAAACACCTTGCCACATGAGCTGCTGTCAGAATTCCATACGCCCTCTTCCCATCCACGAAGAAGCTCACAAAAGTCCCTGAACCGTTTGGATTACTTAAGCGCTCACCGTCCGAGAAACACCCTAAAGAAACGTGATGCTTCAGAATGTGTGACGAAGCCTGCTCTGTCATTTCTGCAAAACTCATAGCTCATTCGCAATTTAGAATTGCACTTTGACGCATTCCTAATTAAACGCTTATGCGCACTATGCCAGAATCTTAGTATTTTACAAAAATGCATTCCGGGCTTTCTGGTATCCAATAGAGATTTCCGAATAACAGACCTCTAACCATCGCTCAAACAGCAGCGCCTCCAGGCCACAAACAGCCTCAATGTACAACGGCGACGACCGCACCAAGCTCAGCTCTTGCTCCATCTCCTGCAAGTGCTCTTTTTCCTCCAAGAGAATCGACTGCACCTGAATTTTCGATCGGTGCTGCCTCAAAGTAGCTTGGTAGATCGGATAGAGTTCTCCGGCACGCAGCTCGATGGCATAAGTGACCAGGAGGTAAGCAAGTTGCTTGATTTGATTCGGCGGCATTCCCAGGGTCCGGAGATAACGAGAAGCTTTCAGGTCGAGGGCATTGAGGTAGTGATAGGCTCCCCAGCCCCCGAGAAGGTGGGAGCGACGGTAATCTTCGTACGATGCCCCAATTCTCGAGAGCTGAGTCTTTAGGTAAAATGCATGACGAAATTCTTCGGCGGCGTGCTTGAGCATTTCCTCTTTGACTGCGGTTGGGTGTTCGCATGAGGCGATCTTGC
>CAYGHT010000126.1:0-4940 GCA_964349755.1 uncultured bacterium | reverse complement strand
ACCTGGATTTGAACCAGAGACCGACGGGTTATGAGTCCGCTGCTCTAACCACTGAGCTATCGCCCCATAAAAGAATGACTGTAGCCAAACGCTCCTTCCTGAATCAAGACCTTCCTTGCCTTAAGGTCCTATAGACCAAGCAAAATTTTTTTTCACCACGCTCAACAACTCTCTTTGAGGAAAATCGGCTAAAGGGCGTATCATGGACCGCCCAACGATCAGCTAACCCAACTAAGACAAAAGGTCGCCTCCCTTGAGCCATCTCCCTACACCTCCCACCCTCAGTCTCGCGGACGCTCGGCAAAAGGAAATGGGGCGCGTGTGGCTTTGGTCGAATTTGCTCAATGAGCCTTTGTTTACTTTGTATACGGGGTTTTTAAGCGTTATTTTGTACAAAGATTTGGGGGCATCGACGTTCGTGATCGCGCTGCTCATGACGCTCAAGCCGGTCGTTACGATTCTCTCTTTTTACTGGAGTGCGCGGCTTCATCCAAGGAGGCTGAAGGCCAATGCGCTTTGGGCTGGATTTTGGATGCGCGTGCCGTTTTTGGCGTGTCCTTGGGTGGATGAAGTGTGGTACGTGGTTGCGGCGGCGGCCAATTACATGCTTTTTTATCGAGCGGGGATGCCGGCGTGGCTTGAGATTTTGAAACGAAACATGCGCGAGGGAAAGCGCGAGCGGTCCTTTTCGCTCAGCTCTGGGATGGCGTATGCGGAAGGGGTGGTTCTTTCGCTTGCGATTGGGGGGCTTCTCGATCGAGATCCGAGTCTTTGGAAGTATTTGTTTTTCGGTTCTGCACTGATGGGGTTGGTGGGGCTTGCGTTGCTTGGGCGCGTTGAGATTTCGGATGTGGCGCTTCCAGCTGAGGCGCCGCAGGGCGGCACTTTGCCTTGGAAAGAGCGCCTTGTCCGTCCTTGGCGCGACAGCTGGCAGCTGATGCGCGAGCGGCCCGACTTTTCTTTGTTTCACTGGGGGTTTATGCTCGCTGGATTTGGCTTGATGCTCATTCAGCCGACGTTGCCTTTGTTTATGGTCGATTGGCTGAAGGTGAGTTATCTCGAAGTTGCCGCCGCCGTGTCGATTGCAAAAGGGCTCGGGTTTTCTTTGAGCGCTCCGCTGTGGTCTCGCTGGTTTGAACGGGCGTCTATTTTTCGCGTATCGAGCGCTGTTTTTTTTGCATTTGGATTATTTCCTCTGTTGCTCGTGCTCTCGTCTTGGCAGGGGCTTTGGTGGCTGTATATCGCTTACTTTTTCTACGGCTGGGCGCAAGGGGGAAGTCATTTGGTCTGGAATATGTCTGGGCCTTATTTTGCGGGCAAAGAGGAGAGTGTCCGTTACACCGGCGTAGGGATCATGCTTGCAGGTCTTCGCGGAGCGGTGGGGCCGGGGCTGGGAGGCGCGCTCACCGGTTTGTTTGGACCGCTGCAGGTGCTGGGTCTTGGCGGATTGTTTTTCATTTGCAGCGGCGTTTGGTTTTTTAAAAAACGGACGAGCCAATTCGCAAAAGTCGGCCTTCAGAAAAATCGATGATTTTGAGCCAGTTTGCCCGCCGCCTTTGGCGGCCTTGCTCCACCCTAGGGGCACATACTCCAGCCGAGTAGGGCCCCTAGGGTGGAGGGGCAAAATGGCTCAAAAGGGCGATTTTGCTGGGGGCAGGACTTTTGCGGGTTGGCTCATCTTTCTCTCAAAAAGTTCTTTAACGCTAAAGCATTTCAGGGTATAGAAAAGCAAAGAGGTGTTTGTCTATGCGCTGGATTTGTTCTTCCCTACTCGTGCTCGGAGCTCTCTTTGCCGAAAGCGAACAATTGCCTCGCGATGAAGTCGCTGTTTTCCTGACTCGCACCGATGGGCTTCCTCCCGAAGTGAAAGGCGCAACCGATCCGTATTTTGAAGGGTATGTTCAGGCGTTGCTCGACACGCATTACTCCGAATATCGGGTCATCGTTCTGGTGAAAAACCGGAAGGTGTGGCTTTCGAATTTACCGAGCAACCAGCTCATTGCAAAATCCATCGTCTCCTTTGTGAAAGACATTCCCGGCGTAGAAGATGTCTACGTGCTGGAGGGCGTCCCGCCTGAAGATGAAGAGCTCCGCGAGCGCTACGTGCGACGTCCCCAGATCAGCGGCGTGTGGTTTCCTCAGATGACCGAGTTGTTTCAGCCGTTAGTGGCTGATCCGCGCAATGTGACCTACATTCTCGGCTGGCGCAGTGGCGACCAAGTGATGGGTCCGAAGTGCGTGAACATTGCGCTTGGCGATGATTTTGCCGTCTATCGCTGGCTCGACGTCCTCTGGCATGGCGACTTGCAGATCGGCATTGAAGCGGGCATTTGGTCGGTCTTCAACATGGATCCCAATCCAAACATCGGAGGGGGCACCGAGCTGGTCAATACCGACTTTTATGCGGGAATCCCCATCACGTATGCACGCGGGAAATGGTCGTTTCGTTTGCGCGGCTACCACATCTCGGGCCATTTGGGCGATGAGTACATGGTCAACCATCCAAACGTCGTCCGACTCAATCCCAGCATCGAGGCGATCGACTTTTACACCTCGTATCAAGCAACCGACGCCCTTCGCGTGTACGTAGGCCCTGGCGCCTATGTTCATAGCGATCCGACGTATCGTTGGGAGCCGATGTACATCCAATACGGCACGGAGGTCCGTTTTGCCGGACACAAGTTCTATTACCATCGCTTGCACGGAAGTTTGTTTTTCGCCATGCACATCCGCAACTTGCAGCAGTTGAATTGGAACTTCGATGGAACGTACCGCGCAGGCTACGAATTGTCTAAATTGCAGGGCATCGGTCGCAAACTCCGCCTTTTTGTCGGCTATCACCAAGGCTACTCGCTCGAAGGGCAGTTTGCCAAAGAGCGGACCCATTACTTCGAATTCGACATGAACTACGGGTTTTAGTTGTTCGAATCGTGTGCTTTGTATACGATGCAAAGGCATATGGTGTGTCGTTGTTGTTCATCTAGATCTAGTGTTACGTCCGTTGTGCCAAGCGCAAAGCCACCGTTGTCAGTAGCAGAGCCGTCTCAGTCGTCGAGTGTTTCGCACTTCGCCTCGGAGTCGAGGCCGATCACGCCACGAGAAAGCCCCTTTGTGCCAAGCGCAAAGCCACCGTTGTCAGCAGCAGAGCGGTCTCAGTCGTCGAGGGTTTCGCGCCTCGTCTCGGAATCGATTTCGATCCCACCACGAGAGAGGCCCATTGCGCCAAGCACAGAGCCAGCGTTGCCAGTAATAAAGCGGTCTCAGTCGTCGAATGTTTTGTACCTTACCTCGGCGCCGATTCTGATCCCATCACGAGTGACGCCCATTGTGCAAAGCACAAAGCCAGCATCAGAGCGGTCTCAGTCGTCGAGTGTTTCGCGCTTCACCTCGGCGCCGATTCCGATCCCATCACGAGTGACGCCCATTGTGCAAAGCACAAGGCCAGTGTTGCCAGTAACAGGGCGGTCTCTGTTATCGAATGTTTCACGCCCCACCTCGACGCCGATTCCGATCCCACCACGCAGTGAGAGCGCTCAGGCACGATCGACTGCGGCTGTTACTACGGAGGCATTGAAGTCATTTGACTCACGTGTTTCTTTGCCACCAACGGGCAACAAGATGATGCCGACTCCGATGCTCTTATCTTCTAGAGAGGGAGATCCTTATCCATTTCTACTGTTAGCAGAGCTGGTTTCTAAGCGCCAAAGAGAGCCGCAGGTTCCTGCGCACAAAGCAGCGCCGCTATTTGCTGCGCACAAAGTGTGATCCTCCGAGCCCTCTGCCTAATTTTTTGCGCGGGGTCCCTGTTTGCTCAAGAGTCTGTCGAGCTCTTTTTGTACTGGCAGTGGCAGGGCAAGGCCCAAGAGCTTTTCCCATTGAAAGAAGGGGAGGCAGACGAGGCGCTGGGGCTCCTTCCACTCATCCGCAAGAAGCTTGAAGCAAAGGGCGTCTCCATTCAGAGCTGGGAGCTCGACGCCCATCGAACAGAGGTGCTGAGTTGGGCATCCATTCACAGTTGGAGCGATTTTTGGTGTTGGGTTTTTCCGAAGCGTCCTTGTCTGGAAGACAAAATCTGGGTGTTTTGGAGTCTCGGTCCTTATCTCAAAGACGCAAGTTTTAAGCGTCTGCCAAAGGACAAGCTGATCCTCTATCTTTGGGAGCCGCCGACGGTCGAAGACTGGAGCTACGTCCCAGCGCTCCAAAGCCAATTCGGCACCATCTTCACGTGGGACGACGACCTGGTCGACAATCGGAAATTCTTCAAGTTTTATTATCCTGTGCTTGCGCCTCGCATCGCGAACATCGTTCCATTTGAGGAGAAGAAATTTTGCGTCATGGTCGCAACGCGACTCTGCTCAAAACATCCGCGCGAGCTCTATTCTGAGCGCGAGAAAGTGATTCGCTTCTTTGAGGCGTTGCCATCCGGCGTTTTCGACTTGTACGGAAGGAATTGGGAAAAGCGAAAGTTCAAGAATTGGCGAGGGGCCACGCCGAATAAACTCGAGACCATCAAGCAATACAAATTCTCCATCTGCTATGAAAACATGCGCGATGTCAAAGGCTACGTCACGGAGAAAATTTTCGACTGCCTAGCTGCAGGGACGGTCCCCGTCTATTGGGGCGCGAGCAACATCGGTGAGTACGTTCCAGCAGAGTGTTTCATCGATCGACGTCAGTTTGAAAGCGAAACGGCGCTTCTTGAGTTCCTCAACTCCATCACAGAGCAAGAGTACGCCCGCTATCTCGAGAGCGCAGAAGCGTTTCTTCGCTCAAAAGAAGCTAACCGATTCACAAACCAAAACCTCGTCGATGGATTTGTCAGCTCTGTATGCAAAACCCATCCTTGAAGACAGGCCCTTTTTTGCCGATGGAGAGACGCCCTTCGAAAAATTGGCGGAGCACCCGCAGTCCCTGCTCCGCAGTTTGAATGCAGTAAAAGC
>CAYGHT010000125.1:0-4989 GCA_964349755.1 uncultured bacterium | reverse complement strand
ACTTAAAATCCCTTGGTTGAATAAACCGTGCGGGTTCGAGTCCCGCTCCGAGCATCTTGTTTTTTAGGCACTTGCAACTGACTCCTGAAAATTAGTGAAGCGCCTTTTTCTTGTCCGTGGGCCACAGGTGGGCCATCACTCCATTAAAATGAACCAAAAATATTCACTGTCTTTTGGTGTTAGGTTTTGTGTGGAATTTGGCCTTTTGTGGCCCATCTGTGGCCCGTGAGACTGTTGCGTGAATTATAAGTTGATCATTCTCATTGGCCATCTATGAATATCGTTGGTGAATATGAATCCCCAGTTGCTCTTTTTAAGCCGGTTTTGTATCGTCTGCCCTTTGTCAACCAAAGGATTCGTTATGGCTGAGATTGTCGAGCGCAAGCAGAAAGATGGAAAGACTATTTCTTATCGAGTTCGGATTCGACTTCGAGGGCGTCCTCTCCAAACTGCTACTTTCGCCAGTAAGGCCAAAGCAAAGGAGTGGGCTCAGTTGACGGAAGCTGCTATCCGTGAGGGCCGCTATTTCAAGCATAGTGAAGCCAAGAAGCACACTCTCGGGGAGCTCATCGATCGCTATATTCGAGATGTGCTTCCCACCAAGCCACGCAGCGAGAGAAAACAATCGGCCCAACTACTCTGGTGGAAAGAACAGGTTGGAAAGCACTTATTGGCTGATGTGACTCCGGCTCTAATTGTCGAGTGGCGCGATCGGTTGCTTCGTGGTACCACGGTTCGTGGGGCTCAGCGCTCTCCTTCCACTGTTGTGCGATATCTTGCCGCCTTGAGCCATGCATTCACGGTGGCTGTGAAAGAGTGGGGGTGGCTTGATGATTCTCCCATGCGCAAAGTCACAAAACCAAAAGAGCCTCGAGGGCGCATCCGATTTCTCAATGACGAAGAGAGAACTCGGCTGCTCCAAGCTTGTAAAGACAGCGAACATCCCTATCTCTACATTGTCGTTGTGATGGCGTTGTCGACGGGGATGCGTCAGGGAGAGATGATGAATCTCACCTGGAAAGATGTCCACTTTGAGGCGAAGAAGATTGTTCTACAGACAACCAAAAACGGAGAGCGAAGAGTGGTTCCTCTCGTGAGCCATGCCTATGATCTTTTGCTCGCCCATTCCAAACTTCGTCGCCTAGACACGTTTCTTTTGTTCCCAAGTCAGCAAGATCCTCAAAAGCCAGCAGATCTCCGATATGCTTGGGAAACTGCACTGGAAGCCGCTCAGGTTGAAAATTTTCGTTTTCATGATTTAAGACATACGGCAGCATCATATCTGGCGATGAACGGAGCGACACTTGCTGAGATCGCAGAAGTTTTAGGGCATAAAACTCTCCAGATGGCAAAAAGATACACCCATCTCTCCGAATCACATACCACAGGAGTTGTGGCTGAAATGAACGAGCGCATTTTTGCTGATGTAGGCCGAAAAGCTGAGAACCAGAATTGAAGGAGATGATGAAAAACCGACAAGAGGAAGCGATCTCTGCGTTTGATCAAGCAGCTTACGATAAAAGCTCCGCTGCATTTAAAAACGTTTGGGATCAAACGAGCAACCTGTTCGCTAAGGATTACCCTCAAGATCCTTCATTGGATGAAAAATTTAGGGATTTTTCTTCAAAAATACAGGCGGTGAATGAAGCTGTTTCCAAGTTTCGTGAGGAAATCCGTGAGATGCCCGTGGCTCTAGCGGTATTGCGATGGATGCGAGCCTTAATGGCAGATGCTTTCTGGTTTCAACGGTATTTTTCCAAGATGGTTCGACTTCTTGAGCGCCAAATACTTTCCTACAAGGATAAGAATGGATGGCTCACTTTGGATTGCCTCATGCGCGTAGGCCATCAAGAAATTTTAGAAAACATCCGCTGTGCTCACGATCTTCCATGGCTCGAGCGAGAGGACATGGTGGAATCATACGTCCGATTTTCGCAGAGTCTGTCGAATGAGACTCGAGGGATTGTCCCGCCTGGGTACGATCCTGATCGTGAGCGCGTCCGAAACAAAGCAATCCGTTACGAGGTGTTTGCTGATTTCGTTCAGCATCTCTCTGAAAGGGACGAATTAATCGCTAAGCTTTTGTATTTTGGTGCCCCTTCCATTGATTCTGTTCTCTCTTTGAAAAGAAGTTCGGTGCAAGAGCATGGGATCCAATTTGAGGAAGGGTTTGTGAAGTTCCCACGCCATCTTTTGGCGGGGCTTAAGGGCTTTCTCAAGGACAAGCCGAGCAGTCAGAAACTCGTTTTTGTGAATGTTCGCGGCGCCGAGGTAGACAGAGCGCATTTGAATCAAAGCTTTGCGCGAGCTTGCGAACACATGAAAAAAATCACGAAAGTAACCCCTGGCAGTCTCTTGAAATTAGAAGGTGAAGCGCTCGAAGACACAGGGCTAGTTTTGACGCAAACGTATCGTTACACGGCTCGGGGTGTAGAAGTTTTGCCAGGGAAATCTCCTCCTAAACGACAACAAAAATAAAACATATTGCGCTAAAAAATACCACAATGGTATTTGTTGGTTGTAAGTAAATTTTGAGAGAAAGAGGCGTCGCTGTGACACCTCCTCTCAAGAGGAACAATCAACGATTCCGAAAGAGGTATTTTTATGGCGACTCTGATTTCAGAACCAGAACCAGATCAAAAAACGCATCTCATGACGTGCAAGGCATTTTGCCAAGGTCGAGATTGGCCCACGCCTGCGAGCATCCGCTACTACATTTTTTTCAACAAATACGGCTTTGCTGACAAATGTGTGAAGCGCGTGGGCCGAAAAGTTTTGATCGATGCAGTTGGCTTTGAAAGCTGGCTCAAGGAGCAGGCTCGATGAACATTGAAATAAAAAAGCCCTACGTTGGCGCGCAGGGCATAACCATCTCAGAAAAGGATTCAAAAGAGGCTATCATCATGGTACCACATCCGTCGAAAAATACAAGTCCAATTCCACCAGAACTCTATAGCGAACATTCTCGCAAACGAGCTGAAAAGCTGAAGGAAATGGCAAAAACGCCCGAAGAGCAAGTATTGGGCGGATTCAACAAGAGGTACGCCATCGTGCGTACCTCTACCACCTACATTTTAGTAGAGAAAAAAGGAGAGAGCTTTGTGCTCGACTCCCGCCGTTCTTTCATTCAATTTCACGAGAACGATTTTTTCACAAATTCACTGGGAAAACAAGAGGGCAAGGCCATGTTTTGGCTGCGCCATCCAGGGAGAAGAACTTATGAGAACATCGTTTTTGATCCCATAACACCAGGGGATCACGATGGATGTTACAACATCTTCAAAGGCTTTGCAGTAGAGCCAGCCGAAGGAGATTGCCAACTGTACTGGCAGCATGTGAAGGAGATCATCTGCGGGGGAAACTCAGAACACTACCGGTACGTGCGCAAATGGATGGCATCCGTCATCCAAAATCCAGCCGATCTCGCAACAGCGCTTGTTTTGCGCGGGTTACAGGGAACCGGGAAAAACACCTTTGTGGATCATTTCGGAGCTCTGTTTGGCAGGTATTTCCTGACAGTCACAAGCATGGAGCACGTGTGTGGGAAATTCAACAACCACTTGAAGGAAGCTTATCTCATTCACGCAAACGAAGCTCTCTGGGGAGGCAGCAAAAAGGAGGTGGGAGCGTTGAAAGCGCTCATCACGGATCGGATCATCATGATCGAAGGAAAAGGCAAAGATGCTATTCCCATAGCCAATTGCCGTCACTTGATCGTCTCAAGCAATGAAGATTGGGCCGTTCCAATGGATTTGGATGATCGGCGGTTTTTTCCGCTTGATGTTCGAGACTTTCGGAAAGAAGACACTCAATACTTTGCCGCGATTTACAAGCAGATGTGTGAACAGCGTGGGCGCGAGGCATTGCTTTACGATTTGCTCCATGAAGACTTGTCAGACTTTGATCCAAGAAAAATGCCTTTGAACGACTCTGGTTTTGACATGAAGATGAAATCGGCCACTACTGTGGTGAAATTCATCTATGAGGCTCTGAAGGAGGGGAGATATAACCTGGCCCTCACCGATCCAAACGGTGCCTGGGAACCGTGCCCTTCAGAACGTTTGCACTATTGTTACAAAGAATGGTGCAAAAATGAAGGGCTTCGCCACGAGGCGCACTCGGAATTTGGACGACAGCTTCAGAAGCTTTTGAAAGTACAAAAATGCCGACGAAGCGTCCAAGGAAACCGCCAGTGGTGGTATGAGCTTGCCCCCTTGGGCGAGTGCCGAAAAACTTTTGAGGCGTTTACCAAACAGACGGGGGCTATATGGGAGAGCTGAACAAAATCCGGCCCCCCGTCCAAGACGTCCAAGGAGTCTACCCACAATTTTGCGGGGAATTGAGTTCTTGTGCAGTTGGAGCAAGTGCTCGGCCATCCCTGACTGGTTGGACGTCTCCTCTGATTTCAAGAGGGGATATCTTGTCCTTAGCTATGGCAGATGGCTTGAATCCTAAAAAAGTCAGCAGCACAAGCGGGGGTGAATATCACTCTCCTTGCCCTGGATGCGGTGGCAAAGACAGGTTTGTCATTTGGATCGAGTCCAACCGATATTGGTGCAGACAGTGTGAAAAAAACGGAGATGCGATTCAGTATCTCCGTGATTTTCATTCACTGTCGTACAAAGACGCTTGCTCGGCCTTGCAGGTGAGGCCGAAGAGCTTTACCAAAACCCGCATTTCCAGTCCTGCACGTTCTTTGCCCGCAGCGTTTGTCCCTCAAGTTGCACACATGCCTCCTGCAGTATGGCAGGGCCAAGCGAAAGAATTTGTGGCAAAATGTCACGAACAACTCTTGGTGACACCTGAGGCTATCGAGCTGTTGTTTGAACGAGGATTTGATCTACCGACAATCCACTTTTTTCGGCTCGGATGGAACCCATCAGCTGTCTGGCATTCTCGACGTGAATGGGGGTTAGAGGAGGATGGAGATCGGAAGGTGTGGCTGCCTCAAGGCATTGTCATTCCAACGTTCGATGCGGAACGCTCTCA
>CAYGHT010000124.1:0-5013 GCA_964349755.1 uncultured bacterium | reverse complement strand
GCAAAATCGCCCTTTTGAGCCATTTTGCCCTCCGGGCCGGTTCGCTTACGCTCACCTGCTTCGCACTGCGAAGGTCCACCGGACCTTCTCGTGTTTTCGCAGCCCTACTCGGCTGGAGTATGTGCTCGGGGGTGGAGCAAGGCCGCCAAAGGCGGCGGGCAAACTGGCTCAAAATCATCAATTTTTCTGAGGCCAGGACTTTTACAACTGGCTCCTTGGTTCATCCCACTTTCAGCGTGTAGTAGCGCTGGAAGTTCTGGTGGCGCACGATCAGGATCACGTGCTTTTTCCCTGGCGCTTCTTTCATCGCTTCCTCGAAATCGGCAAGCGTTTTCACCGGTTTTGGTTGGTTGGACTGGAGGGCGACTCCGGTTACGAGGAAGCCGGGTCTTAAACCTGCTTGGGCGGCGGGCGAGCCGGGCTTGACTTTGGTGATCACGACGCCTTCTATGCCGGGGCCAAAGCCTAATTTGGCGGCGAGCTCGGGGGTGCTGTTTTCGACTTCTAAGCCCATTTTTTGAGTCATTTCGCTAGCGGCAACTTCGCCATCGGGTTGGGTGCCGAGCGTGATGGTTAATGTCATTGGCTTGTTGTCTCGAAGCACCTTGAGGCGGACGGTGGAGCCTGGGTTCATGATGGCGATGTCGTTGCGGAATTTGGAGACCGATTTGGCTGGCTTGTCGTTGTAGGCGAGGATGACATCTCCTTGTAGGAGTCCAGCTTTTTGAGCGGGCGAGTCTTTGATTACGTCGGAGATGAGGACGCCTTCTTGCTTGTTCAAACTCAGGGCGTCGGCGAGGTCTTTATCGACTGGTTGCAGCATGATGCCTAAATAAGCGCGCTTGACGGTGCCTCCATCGACGATTTGGGCGATGACGTTTTCGGCCATTTTGCTGGGGATTGCGAGGCCGATGCCCATGTAGCCGCCGGTGCGGGTCATGATGGCGCTGTTGACGCCGATGACGTTGCCTTGGAGGTTGAGAAGGGGGCCGCCGGAGTTGCCGGGGTTGATGGCGGCATCGGTCTGGATGAAGTCTTCATACGCTGCGATGCCGAGGTCTTGACGCCCTTTGGCGCTCACGACACCGACGGTGAGAGTGGCCTCGAGTCCAAAGGGGTTGCCGATGGCGACGACCCATTCGCCGACTTGAAGGTCATCGGAGTCGCCAAAGCTCAACGTGGGCAGGTCCTGGGCGTCGATTTTGAGGACAGCGAGGTCGGTGCGCGAATCGGAGCCTTTCAAGACGGCTGGGTATTCCCGTCCATCGCAGAGCGTTACGGTGATTTGCGAGGCGTCTTTGACGACGTGGAAGTTGGTGACGATGTATCCGTCTGGACGGATGATGAATCCAGAACCGCCGCCCATTTGAGGCTGCTGTTGTTGCATTTGAGGGGGTTGACCAAAGAACCTGCGGAAGAAGTCGTCTTGGAAGGGATCAAAGGGCATCTGTCCTTGCGTATCGGCTTGAATCTGGACTTTGATGAAGACGGTGGCTGGCATCGCTTTTTTGGCGATTTGGGTGAAGGCTTGCGAGGTTTGCTCGAGGAGTGTAGCTCCGGTGGAGCCGTTCATTTTGGCATCGGCAAGGAGTGTGTTCGTGGCGAGCGCAAGGGCAGTGAGTGCGCTTAGGTAAAAATGGCGTTGAGTGAACATGGGTGTACCTCCAAAAAATGGAGATTGTAAACGGATCGGGATTCGCTCGTCAATGGGCTGACAATTCGGGACACAAGGGTTGCTCTTTTCTCCAGAGCTCTTCGCCGAGCAGCGATACGACGGTGTAGTCGAGCCCGCATAATTTTTCGCTCACCACGCTTGCCACGCCCGCTTTGGTGGCTCTTAGGATCTCGTCTCGCAGGCGCTGGCGATCCTCGAGGGTTCGGTTCGCGCGGTGCCAGGCGTAGGCGACGATGGCGCGCCCTCCTGGTGGAACTGGGGTGTCCATGGAGGCGATGAGTCCGAGCTTGGCCTCTTCGAGCTCGCGCTCGTTGAATTTTCCGCCTGCGATTTGAATCAAGGCTCCACGAAATGTAGCGATGGTGCGCGATAAGTTTGGATCGCGGTATGCGGAAAAGTGAAAATTGCCTGTGGTGGGCGAGTAGGAAGCTCCGCTGCCGTAAGCGCCCCCTTTTTCTCGAATTTCTTTGTGCAAGACGACATTTTCTAAAAGTTCGGTTGCGATCATGAGTTCGGCGACTCCAGAGTCGCGATAAGCGACTGTGCGCGCGCCCATGGCGCTAAACGCAACGGGAGAGGGGATTTGCTCGATGTGTGAGTGGGTTTTGTCGAGCGAATACGCCCCTTTCCAGGGCTGAGCGTCGCTCTGCGTTTCCCATTGCCCGAGGGCGTAGGCATCGTGTTTGAGGATGCGCTGCAACTGAGCTCCATCGCAAGACACGATGAGGTGAGGGCGTCCGTTGGCAGTGAGCTGTTTGCTCAATGCGCTCAGCCGCTGCATCCAGGCTTCGCCTTTGTTTTTCACGAGCGCTTGGACAAAGCGGTAATAGGGAAGGCCATTCCACTGTTGATAGATGGTCGAGGCCGCTGAATACCCGCTTAAAGAGGCTTGGATGGCGTAGCTCAAGGCGTTTTTGACGAACTCTTCTTCCATTTCGGTGGCGTGTTGCAAGAGCCATTCGCTCAAGCGCGCCTTGTCTGTGAAATCGGGGCCTTTCGCAAAGTCGCTGAGCAGTTGAAAAAAGGGCTCCACATTTCGGTCGAGCGCTTTGCCACGCAGAGAAAATGCAGGGGCCAGATGATCGGGATTGTCGGTCATCACGTGGAGCGCCAGGTGAGCGTCGATTCCTGCGGTATGCGCTTGGCAAAAATGGAGCGTCTCTTCGTAGGTTCTGCCGCCGCAGCCAAGATCGGTCCACATGCGAACGAGGAGCGAAAGAAACGGGAGGTCGCTTTTTTCGATTTCTGGAAGATTGAACAGGAAATCGGCATAGGTGATTTGGTTTGTGAAGCAAGGGTGTGCAAATACATCGACGCCCCGCAAGTTTTCGTGTTGGAGAAGAAAATCTCTAGATTTGGGCGGGACGTCGTGGAGCGTCACTTTTGGTAAGCAGTCGAGCGATTGGTGTTCGAGCGCCTCTTGGTATTTTAAGAGCGCAGTTGCCTCAGCAACAATTTGTTCGCGCATCGGCTCGGTGAGCGTTTGGCGAAGCGCTTCGAGTTGAGCCGTTTCTTCTGTCTCTTCTCTTTTTTGCATCTCGGGATCTGGCAAGAGGACAAGCGTTACAAAGTGTTGATTGTCGAGCAGGTATTTGCGAATTAAATTCGGTAAGTACTCGGGCGATTTTAAGCGGTCTCGGAGCTCGGCAAACAGGCTGTGGATCAGCAGGGCGTCTTCGGGCCTACTGCCGTGGTGCTTAATGAGCGCTGCACGCATGAATAGCGTGAGTCCAAAGGGCCACCCTTCTCCTCCGATTTCAGTGCGCTGAAATTCGAGCTGATGGAGCGCCGCTTCTACCTGGGCTGCGTCCAGAGGCTTCGCTGCGATGTTCTCAAGGGTTTTGAATACGACGCCCTTCAACGCCTCTTCTTTGGCAGGATCACACCCTTTACAGACGAGGATCACAGGCGATTCGCTCATCTCGACATCGATGGACGATTCGGCCTCCGCGCACAATTTTGATTTGAGAAGAGCGCGCTTCAAAGGTGAGGCATCGGTTTCCATGAGGAATATTTCGAGTAAACACAGCCCCAAGAGCTCGCTTTGATGGGCGATGGATGCGGTCAACCAACCGAAGGCGATTTGCGCGCGAGCCGTTGTTTTCTCGCCTGGCGCAATGGGGTAGTGCTCGACGACGCGTACGGGGTGATGGAATCGACGCTGCGCGGGCAAGGGGGCGAGCGGCGCAAGAGCCCCAACGCCCTTGAGTGCATGCTTGCAGAGAAAGTCGAGGTGATCGGAGAGGGGCAGATCGCCGTAAAAGAAGAAAATGCAGCGGGAGGGATGGTAGAACGTTTGGTGAAATTCCACGAGCTCTTCATAGGAGAGATCGGGGATTGCTTTGGGGTCGCCCCCAGAGTTATATGCGTAAGGCAAGTCCGGGGTCAACAGGCGGAGCATGCTTTGCGAGAGGCGCGCTTCGGCCGATGTCATGGCTCCCTTCATTTCATTGTAGACGACGCCCTTGCGAAGAAGCGGCTCGGCGAAATTTTTCGGGTTGCTCCATTCAAGCCGGTGGCCTTCTTGAAGAAAGCTCAAGTGCTTGAGCTCGGGGTGGAAGGCGGCATCTAAGTAGACCTCGAGCAAGTTGTAGAAGTCTTTTTTGACTTGTGAGCTCGCTGGATAGCAGGTGAAGTCTTGGCCTGTGAAGGCGTTCATGAATGTGTTTAAGCTGCGGCGCGTCATTGAGAAAAAGGGGTCTTTGATCGGGAATTTGCTCGAGCCGCAAAGAACGGTGTGTTCGAGGATGTGAGCCGCTCCCTTTGAGTCATTGGGCAGCGTCTGAAACGATAAGCAAAACAAGTTCTCGGGATCGTCATTTGCAATGTGCATCACCCTGGCGCCCGTTGGGGCGTGGACGAGCTCGATCAATGTGCTATGGAGCTCAGGGATCGGAAGATACGACGTAATGCGGAAATCTCGGTAGGTGTGACCGATCGCGCTCAAGGCAAGGGTTTGTCGTTCGTGCATGGATATTTTAAGAGGCTACAAGACTAGCGTCTTTTTTGCCTATCGTTCAAACGCATGCATTCGCGCGCCATGTAATTGCATTCGCCGAGAAGGAGCAGCAGGTGCTTTTGATCGCGGAGAATGATGTTTTGCGGCGCTCGTCTTCGGACGTCGGCATGAATTTTTTTCCAGGCGCGGTCTGCTTGAGTCTGGAGTTCTCGAAATGCTTTCCATTGAGCGGCGCGGTTCGCGATCGTTGCAGCGCGCGGTGTGATCGGTTTGGCTTTGCGAGTTATTTTTCTTTTCGGGCGTTTCATCATTAACCTCTCAGTTTAAATGAAATTGTAATTTAATTTAGTTTATAACTGTTCGTGTAACATCATTATAT
>CAYGHT010000123.1:0-5020 GCA_964349755.1 uncultured bacterium | reverse complement strand
TCAGTGGTTAGAGCAGCGGACTCATAACCCGTCGGTCTCTGGTTCAAATCCAGGTCGCCCCACATTTATTTTTTATGAGCGTTAAATTTATCCCATAGAAATTTTTTAAACCAAACTGGCATGTGGTCCGTTTTCATCTCAAGCGAGTTTCCATTCGTGATTTCTGCTAGCCACACATGCTCGTGGGCAGAGTTATCGAAAATGTAGGCGCGATCAGTAGATTGAACGGCCTCCATTAACAAATCTAGGGAACGGTGGTAACGGGTTGTAATTTTGTCTTCCGGCACAGAGTGCCCTCCCCTGCTAACTCGATAACGAACTCGCGAGATATTGATCTCGGGATTTTCGGTCGCTACATAGTAGAGATAGGTGCGATAACCTCGAGACTGCGCCTTGCGGAGAAGTTCGATTTTATCGGGAAAAGACATCACAGTTTCAAAGGTAAAAGATTTCGAGCATTCGATTAACTTATGCCGAATGAAATCGGCGGCAACAGAAGCAAAATAGGAATTCGGCATGACATCATGAAAACTCAGCTTGTCATCGTTGAACTTCAATGACTGCGCTTCATCAAGACAGTCCGCCTTTTCTAGAAGAGATGATTGGTTGAAAAAATCGAGAATTTCTCTTTCCGTAGTCAATACCTGATAACCGGCAAGATCCAGAAAACCCCGATCACAGATGTCTTTTTCAATCTCATCAGGGTTGATATCGACACCAAGAAGTTCCCGACGGATCATCGTTTTAAACGTGCTCTTTCCAGACCCATTGGGTCCTGCAAACATGCGAAGACGTGGGATATTCGAATTCATTCGATTTCCAGCCTTTGTCCGCACATTACAGATATCCAGGGAGATAATTTCTTTATGAACTTACGGTTCCCATCCGGAAACACCTCTACAAGGCTTCCATTTTCGCTCACAAGCACGCTGCTGCCCGATGCTAGAGCTGCCCAATAGGCTTGTTTGAATGCGGCCTCAGCCAGTTCTGGAATGTGCTCTTCTAGATAATCAAGAGCCTTTTCGCTTAAACTCATGTTTTTTCTCCAAAAGTTCCTTCCTAACTTCATTCTAAAGAGTTTCCCCTTTTTGTCAGATCAAAAACACAAATTGGGAACAGATTTTTGCCTACACTAAGTGCCTGAATATTGGGGGCGCTTGCCTCGAGTTGAGGGGTTATGCAACACACCCATTCGGCGTGGACTATTTTTGGGGGGTCAGGTCGCCTTGATTCATTGCAGAAGTAGCCAGCTCAAAAATCAGCTCTTGTCTAAATTGTAGCTTACACGCTACAATTAAAATCATGAACATCGAAGTCTCTTACCTCGAGATCGCCCCGGGGCAATCACCTTACCTGGAATGGGAAGAAGACCTCGATACAACGGCTCGTAACACGGCAAGGATGCGAATCAACCGACTGCGGGGCGGAAATTTTGGAGACTGCAAACCGATCGGAGACGGTGCTCACGAGCTGCGCATTGACTTTGGCCCCGGATACCGAATTTACTTCGGCAAGCTGAAAGATACGATCGTCATGATTTTGTGTGCCGGAGAAAAGAAGGCTCAGAGGCGAGACATCAAACAAGCAAAAGAGTATTGGGAACTTTATAAGAATTCGCTCAATAAGGAAGTAACGGCATGGTCAAAGCAAAGAGTTATAAAGAACACCTTCTAAAACAACTACGTGATCCTAAAGAAGCCGCTGCTTATCTCAATGCAGCTATTTATGACGAAGATCCTCACGTCTTTCTTCTTGCTCTTCGCGATATTGCTGAAGCAAAAGGAGGAATGGGTTGGTTAGCTGATGAAGCTGATTTGAATAGAGAAAACCTGTATCGAACGCTTTCGCTAAAGGGCAATCCTCGCTTTTTCAATCTTTTGGCTGTTCTTGATGCGGTTGGGCTGGAATTTTCCATCCACGCAAGACCTAAGCGTGGTCGCGCTTGATGAAGGCAAAGAAGATCGAACCTCGATGGACAAAACATGGGGCGCGCCTTCTCTTGCAACGTTCTGCACCAGGCTCTCCCTTGAATTGGCTTTTTCTTCCAGGAGGCCCTGGGCTTGGCTCAGAAGTTCTTCACCCATTGACAAGTCTCCTCAATCTTCCCGGAACAATCTGGCATCTGGATTTGCCTGGTGATGGGTCCAATCCTATGGGAAAAATTCAGGATTGGTCTCAAGCTCTCCTCGAAGCCGTTAGCTCTTTAGAAAACGTGATTCTGGTCGGTCATTCGCATGGAGGTATGTTCGCTTTGGCAACACCTGAACTCGAAACACGTCTTCGAGGATTGGTTCTGCTAAACACAGCTCCAGATATGACCTGGCAGCAAGAGTTCGCAGAAAACACTCGGCATAATCCTTTGCGAAAAGCGGAAGAACTTGGAGAAATCTATCGGAAACATCCGACCAATCATGCATTGAAAGAATTCACTCTTGCCGCAGCACCCCACATGTTTACGAAAGAGGGTTTGAATGAAGGGCTCAAGTCTCTGAAGGAACTTCCCTACAACTGCGAAGCTCTTGAGTGGACAGAAAAACATTTCGATCCCACCTATCAAGCGAGATGGATTCCTGCGCGGATACCAACCCTAATTCTTTCCGGCTCAAGTGACCTTGTCACTCCTCTTAAGCATTTTGCGAAAAAACTGGAATTCCACAGCTCCAACATCGTTTTACGAGAAATCAAAGGAGCGGGGCATTTTCCATGGATTGAAAAGCCCGAAGAAATCAAGGCTGCATTTGGTGAGTTTCTTAAGAAACTCTAAGCGATGGGCAGGGCGATTTGAAAAGACCACTGGATGACCACTAATCGTTCAAAAGCGGCAAAAGAGGGCCAAAGATCACAATAGATCGAAATCCTGCAAGTCGCTTACAGTTGTTTTGTTAGCTCATGAGATTTGTTGCCGACTGAGGGCACCCCACGGTCTCATAACCCGTCGGTCTCTGGTTCAAATCCAGGTCGCCCCAAATTTTAATTACTTAACTGCAATTTTATTGCAACAAAATAAACCGTATAATAAAATTAACGCAATTTAATTAACATTTAACACATTAGGATTGAATATGAATGAATTCAGTTTAAATACATACGGGCTTCACGCAGTGAATACTCACTCTTTTCAAAATCGCGAAGTCGGCACCTCTCGCCCGATTCGCAACGCAGTCGTCACTGCACTCCGGATCAATAACCTGACACTCAATATTCTGGGTTACATGCCTGGATTCTCGACGATTTCCGGTAGCATTCGGATGCTTGTCGGTATGGCCATCGGCGCAGTCACCCTCGCTATCGGCACCCCAAAGCAAGATCAAGCCGGAGCAATTATTGGGCACTTTTACAATGAAGCACTTTCGACCGCAGCCGCCCAGATCTTCCGTGGTGCCTGTGAAGCATTTATTCCTTTTGGTAAATTCATCAACGCAGCAGCTGATATAACTGCGACCATCGTCAACGCGTGCAGCAGTGCGTCCGTTGGGTGTGGTTCTGTCGGTGGCGGACGGAACACAATCAATGAGGAGCCGATCTATCCAGCTCCCTTTGTTTGGCTCTATTTAGCGTAAATCTTGCGAGGCGGCGAAGTGGTGTACCGCCACCAAATTTGTGTTCACAAAATTGGTTGCGGTACAAACGTTTAAAAAACACTATACTTAAGGCTTAAAAATCAGGGCCTATAGTGTAAAACCAGGGAAATGTTGACATGTCACAACCTCTCGCTGTTCGATTGCCAGGAGTGCCTCAGCCCTATTATTTCAACGCTTCTCGTTGGGTTTGGACAGGAAAATCTGATCTTCCCATTACCTGGAACCACATTCAGTCTGGTGACTGGCAAGGCATCACCCTAGGAAAAGTAATCAAGATTGCGGCGCTGTTCATTCCAGTGTTTGCTTATGATCTGATCCGAATGGCAGCGAATCTCTGTTTTTCAAAGCGCACCGTCGTTCCACAAGGCAATTCACTGCAACGTAGAAACAACATCGCCATGTTGAACAAATGCATCCCAGTGGAGGCTCTGCTTCCTATCGTACTCGCAAACCTCGACGAATATACTGCAGTATCTAACTTTGAACAAACGCCCGAAATTCAAAGACAAGCTAGAGGATATCGAGACATTGACTTTGATGACGTAACTGGCGAAATGCTTGATCGCATTCAACAAATGTCCAATTCCGAACGTTTATACTCAGAAGTTCGAGGCCTGGACTTGCGTGGTAAGACCATGACGGATACTGAATTTCTCGCACTAGTGAAATCACTCCACAAAGCTCAAATTCATACTCTGCACTTTCCCCCAAAACTCCATTATGACACAGTCGTACGCGCTTTAGAACAAATAGGTCAATCTCATCTCCGGGCAATTGGTTTTTTTGGTCTATCCATGACAGAAGAACAATTTCTGAAGTTGCTACCAAAAATCCCAAACTTAAAACAGCTATTAGACGGGCCTCACTTCCCAATCGAAGCTGGATTCGCAGATGCAACCATGATTCAAATGCTTCAATATTTCCGGAATTCCGTAGAGTCCGTTGATCTATGGGGAACCACAGATGCACACTTCACCGAACTGGTTCAGTGTCCCCAGCTAAAAAAGCTTTCTTTCCATTGCGCAAGAAGCACTCAACATCCTGGCGTGATTACGGCTAACGGCCCGGCCCTTCAACTGGCTCAACGCGGTCAACTCACATCATTTCATTTGTGGGCGGGTGGTTTTCCGTTTAGCACGCTCGAACAGGTTTGTCAGCGTTGTCCTTTGACAGAATTAACACTCGACTTATACCCCAAACAGATGATCTCCGATCAAGGTCTCCCCCGACTTTTCCAACACACTCAACAGCTGCAGTTCTTTCGACGCTACGTTCCTCTTGAAGACAGCGACTTGCGTGCATTAGCGCAACACTGCCGAAACCTCACATCTCTGTCTCTCAATATTTTTCCAGATCAAGTAGAACTTTTTTTAGAACTGCTTCCCAGGGAAATTGCATGAATTTTTTGAGCATTTAAATTGACAAGATATTCTTTCGAA
>CAYGHT010000122.1:0-5065 GCA_964349755.1 uncultured bacterium | reverse complement strand
AACTTCATTGATGCAACCGTGAATTTATACACCTAAACATTCCTAGGGAGGAAAATATGGTTGTTCGCAAAAAGAAAAAAGCAGCTCATAAGTCTGCTAAGAAAAAATCATCGGCAAGAAAAGTAGCAAGAAAAGCTCCTAAGAGAAAAAAAGCGGCTCCAAAAAAGCGCAAAGCGGCGAAGCGTAAAGCGGCTCCAGCAGCGTCTGCAACGCCTGCTCTCGAAGCATAGGATTTCGAGTCTTCAGTCTCCGGTGTGTGGCCATGCCGGAGAATTTTTAAGCCGCGCTAAAAGAGCGGCTTTTTCTTCAATCTGTTCGTTGATCGCAATTCGCTCCGCTTCCTTCAACAACGCGCCCATCGCAGGGCTCGCTGGGATTCCTGCTGCTGCCAGATCGCTCGAGGCGATGAGGGGGCGTCTTGTTTGAATGCGCTCGATTGCGCGCTTGAGTGCATTCTTTCGCTTTGCGTGCTCTATTAAAAAGTCACGTCGCGAGTCCGCATCGAGGTGCGCTGCGTGGATGTCCAGACACAGCTCGCTGAATCGATGAGCGTAGAAGTGCGCCCATTCCCAGGCTTCTGCGTTGCGGGTAAAGCGGGCGCGGGCTTGGAGCAAAAAAATCCCGAATTGCTGCTCGAGCGTTGCGAGCTTTAGCCGCTGAGTTAAGGCCACAATGTCATCAGCTGTCTGCCTAGAAAACAGCGCCATGAGCCAGCCGATGAGCGGCGTTGCAGCTGGATACTGCACGAGATTCGCCTTCACTTCTTCGAGTGCGACTTCTCGCAACACTGGGAAGATGCTTCCGAGCAGACCAAACTCATGCAGGAGCACCAACAGCTCGCGAAGTTTACCGCCTCCACGCGCCTTCTCTAGCTCTTGCACCACCCGTTCGATGGCGACTGCGGGCATGAGCTCTTGGGCGTGTGCGCGGATTGCTTGCTCGGTCTTCGCTTCAATGGCAAACCCAAAGCGGCACGAGAGCCTTAAAGCCCGCATCATCCGGAGCCGGTCTTCTCGGATTCGCTCATGAGGATCGCCGATGGCGCGGATGAGCCGCCGCTCGAGATCGGCTTTGCCGTCGACGTAGTCGATCACTTTGCCTGTCAGGGGGTCGTAGAACATGCCGTTGATGGTGAAATCGCGCCGCTTGGCATCTTCTTGGGCGGTGGTGAACTCGACGCGCGAAGGGCGTCTTCCGTCGATGTAATCGAAGTCTTGTCGAAAGGTAGCGATCTCGTATTGCCGCTTGCCGATGAGCACGAGCACAATGCCAAAGGCAATCCCAAGCGGCACGGTGCGCGGGAAAAGCGCTTGAATTGTTTCAGGCGGTGCATTGGTCGCGATGTCGATGTCGTCAGAGGGGTGGCCGAGGAGAAAATCGCGCACCCAACCGCCTGCGTAATACGCTACAAAGCCCGCACGGGCTAGCGTCTCGACAATTTCGCGCGCTTCTGGGTGCTCATCCACTAGCAGTCCTCCACCAGTTTTTGGGCTCCGGTTTCCGTGACGACGAGCATGTCTTCAATGCGCACGCCTCCGAGTCCTGGGCGATACAGTCCCGGCTCGATGGTGATCACCATGCCCACTTCAAGCGGAGCTTGTGCGTCAGGACCGGTGGCTTTTAGGCTCGGAAATTCGTGTGTTTCAAGACCAACTCCGTGGCCGAGTCCATGCACAAACAGCGCTTCGACGCCCCGCGCTCCAAACACTCTCTTCGCTGTGAGATCGAGCGTTTCGACAAGTGTACCTGGCCGCACGAGCGCTTCTGCCGCTGCTTTGGCCTCGAGTGTCCAGCGGATCATGTCCTCGAGTTCGTGGTTCAAATGGCCGAAGCGGTGAATCCGCGTTAAATCACCCCGATAATTTTCGAGGATGGCCCCGACGTCCATGAGCACAATCTGATTGGGTTGCAGGCGTGTTTTCCCAGCGCGGTGATGGGGATACGCGCTGTTTTCTCCAAAGGCGATGATCGGCTCGAAGGACAAGCCCGACGCCCCCTGTTTTCTGACGAAGAGCTCGAAGGCCCACGCGATCTCTTCTTCCGAGATGCCCGGAGCGAGGAGTCCTTGAATGTGTTCAATGCCGCGCAAGGTGAGGCATGCCGCTGCGCGCAAGCGGGCAATTTCTTGAGGGCTTTTGAGCGCGCGCTCGCGCTTGAGCAGCGACGATACGGCTGTGAGCTTTAGACCAGTTGTTTTTTTCTTCAGCGCCTCGAATCGATCGACGCTGGTTTTGGCGCTGTCGAAGGCAAGTGTTTTGATGTCGCGCTCTCTGAGCCAGTGCGAGGGCGCAGCATCGTCCCAGAGAAATGTGGGGCAAGGCGCGTTTTTTTGTGCAGTGGCATAGTAACGCCCATCGACGAACAGGGCTCGTTCATTGTGTGTGCGCAGCAGCAAGCCGCGCGAGAGCGGAAGGCCCGTTAAGTAGAGCAAGTCGATTGGGTCTTCGATCCATTCGGCTTGACTCATCGAAACAACTCCTGGAGATCTGCGGATGTGATCGGCACCGCAATTTTTTTGCCAAGTGGATCGTAAGTTTTGTTTTTGCATTCACACAGTCGTCTCCACACGGCGCTTGCAAGCTCGAACGACAAGGGGCGTCTGGATGCGCGGATGCTTCGCGTGATGGCGGCTGCAATGTTGCGCTCTCTAGCCAATTCCTGCAGAAGTGTGGGGAGATCCGACAGCTCGATTCCGGAGGGCAGTGCATCGATGGCTACGGTCCGCTTGCCGATGACGCGCGCCTCCAAATGCACGTTGCGCAGGCGCTCACACAGCGCGTCTGGCTCGTCACCGCTCCCAAGAGACCACTCGAAGGAGACGAGTAGCGGCTGCATTTCCACTTTAGGACGCTCGAGCATTTCCCAGGCGATGCAGCTTGCCGCTCCCCGCACGTCGATGAGCGTCCAAGAGCCGTCATCGACCAATAAAAATTCGCCGAGCAAAGCAACCGCTCGCCCTTGCGGCAAGAGTACAGGAAGCGGAGCTTGCTCCCAGGGGGCGTCATGCGCGATGAACGATGGCATTTCTAGTGGAGGAGGGGTGAACTCCCAGGGCAATGTCGGGCTGTGGCTGAGCTCGTGACTCTGGAATGCATCATTCACGGCGGACTTTACAAATCCGAAGAGCGCAGATTCTTCTTGGAAACGGACTTCCCGTTTTTGCGGGTGAACGTTGACATCGACTGCGTCGGAAGGGAGCTCGAGAAACAAGACAAAGGCGGGGAAGCGGCGCTCTTCGAGCCGCGTGCCAAAGCCTTCCTTAACGGCTTTTGCGATGAGCGGAGAAAAGATCGGGCGTCGGTTGACGAAGAGCGTTTGGCCGCTGCGCGTAAGACCAGCGTCTTCGGGGCGCTCTAAAAGGCCGTAGAGTGCAACGTGTTTGCCTCGACGCTCCACGGTGTGTGCAAAGGCTCCAAGAACTTCTTCGATGCGCGCTTTCCAGCCGTCCTTTTTTGCCTCGAAGGTTTGCTTGCCGTTGGACACGAGTACAAAGCGAATCTCTGGATGGGCAAGCGCTGCTGTCTGCACGACTTTGAGCACAGCACTGCCTGAAGCGGTTGCCGATTTTTGAAACTTGAGACGCGCAGGGGTGTTGAAGAAGAGTGACTGGGCGAGCACGGTGGTGCCTCGATTGCGAGCGCACAAGCCATTGTGCAAGAGAGCGTTTCCCTCGGACACCACTTCCGTGCCGATGCCGTTTTGCGCAGTCCTGAGCGTGAGCTTTGAGACGGCCGCAAGCGTTGCGAGTGCTTCGCCTCGAAAGCCCATGGTCTTTAGCTGTTCGAGATCGGAGAGTGCGCGAAGCTTTGAGGTAGCGTGGCGCTTGAGACAAAGCAGGGCATCTTCTTGATCCATGCCACACCCGTCATCTTCCACGAGGAGTTTCTGGAGTCCGCCGCCCTCAATTTCGATGCGGATTTCGCGTGCTCCCGCATCCACGGAGTTTTCGATCAACTCCTTGATCGCAGACGCTGGATTTTCGAGCACTTCGCCTGCGGCAATTTGGTCGACGACAAGATCTGGAAGCAGGCAAATGGATGGCATCTTGAGTTCAAAGATAACAGAAATCCACCCTTCGCGTATACTTTCGCATCGTATGAGATGGGCATTGCTTTTTCTGACACTTCCGCTCTTCGGTGCCTACGTTGGCAATCCGGCCTCCCCTGGCATCATGAATCAGGGATTTTTCTCTGCGCGCAGCCCCTTGTTTAAATTCACCTCTGGATATCTCGCTGACTACATCTCCAACAAGCGCTACGTTTCGAGCAGGCAAACAACCATGCTCGATCCGAATCCTCCGTTTCGCCACTTCGGCCTTCATTCTCAGATGGCGAGCGCTTCGCTCATTTTAATCGAGCGCTTTGAGTTGTTTGGCATGGCGGGAGGAACCAAGGAACATCCCGAATGGCGCAAGAGCGTGACGTGGAGCGATTGGTCGACGGTGCTAGTCGATTTTCAAAGCTCATACCACTTCTCATGGAGCACAGGCGCAAAAGTAATTTTGCTCCAATGGGGACAAACCTATTTCAGCACCGACTTTACCTATTTTGCCATCCCTAAATCGCACAAATCCTATTTTCGATTTTTGAACCGCTTGAACCTCCCTCTTGAAACAAAAGACCAATCCTTTGCGATCAACGAATGGCAGATGAGCCTTGGTCTCTCGTCCAAGTTTTGGTTCCTGACGCCCTACGGCGGCATGACCTATTTGCATTCCAGACTCAAGATTCGCGCCGGCGCCGAGGTTCCTGCGCTCTATTATAAAAATGAAGAAAAGTACGGCTACTTTTACGGTCTGACACTGTCGGTCACAGGGCGTATGCATTTGAACTTTGAGCGGCGGGTTCGCGATGAGTTTGCCTATTCTGCAGCGCTTGTGGCGGTATTCTAATGGTTGAAGCGATCCTTCTCTTCTTCCTTTGTTTGAGCGCCGTCCTCTATTTTCGCTGCCGACGCGAACTGCGCCGCACGCAGAGAGTCTCCGACGACACCGGCAAAGAGTTCATCGCCAACGCCTCGCATGAGCTCCGCACCCCCATCACGATCATTCGGGGCTTTGCTGAGA
>CAYGHT010000121.1:0-5113 GCA_964349755.1 uncultured bacterium | reverse complement strand
GGATGAGTGTATGCGAGGAAATATTTTAGTTACAAGCCCCCCGTGAACGCGTACACAAAATGTGCGTAATGTTGAAGAGACACTCAAGACTTCCAAGCCTGTGTTAGCTAAGCGATTCGCAGATGGAAGCTTGAAAATTGAAGGTGGTTACTACCACCTTGACGCTGGTAGAGTTGAATTCTTTCAGTAGTAGAAAGCTGGGCGCGACCAAGGCGCAGCTGTCAGAGCTCGTGAAGCGATTAATGTCTCTAATCGCTTCAAACTATGAAGCGATTATATCCGTGCAAGTCGTTTATCCTTAGCGTATAGAAAGGCTTTTCTTATTCTCCCCTTGTCGATGAAGCGATTAACCGGTATAATCGCCTCAGAAAGTGAGGCGATTTGTGAAGTGGATCTGGCAAAGAGAAGATTGGCCCCATCTAAGATGGGATGCAGAGATTTTACTGCCGCTAGTCGGCAAGGCTCGTTTGGAACAGGGAAAGCTGCTTGCGAGGGTCCAAGGGCTTGGATTTGAGCTGGGGCGGGAAGCGGGGGTAGATCTTTTGATCGAAGAGGTTGTGAAGACGTCGGAGATTGAGGGGGTCCAACTGAATCGCGACTCCGTTCGCTCTTCAGTGGCTACGCATTTAGGGATTGAAACGGTTGGATTGCCGCAGCCGAGTCGATCGGTGGATGGGCTTGTCGAGGTGCTTTTGGACGCAACGCGTCAATATGATCGACCTCTGACAGCAGGAAGGCTCAAGTCGTGGCAGGCTGCACTTTTTCCAACGGGGTATTCAGGATTGCTTCGCATTCAAACTGGTGAATGGCGAAGTGGCGAGGATCCCATGCAGGTGGTTTCCGGAAGGATGGGCAAAGAGATTGTCCACTATGAGGCTGCGCCCAGTTCTTTGGTTGAAAATGAGATGGAGCAGTTTCTTCATTGGTGGAAGGAAAGTCGAGGTGAAATCGATGGCCTCCTTCGCGCAGGGCTCGCGCATTTCTACTTTGTCACAGTTCATCCATTTGAAGATGGGAATGGCCGAATTGCTCGGGCGATTACTGATATGGCACTTGCTCAAGATGAGCGAACTGCGATCCGTTTTTACAGTCTATCTTCTCAGATCATGAAAGAGCGAAAACAGTATTACGAGGTCCTCGAGCGCTCGCAACGGGCTGATGTCGATGTGACCAATTGGCTGAGTTGGTTTTTGGAAAGCTACACACGAGCTTTGAAAAGCTCCATGAACCTAATTGGTCGCATTCTTGAAAAAGCCGCTTTCTGGAACCATTTCAGTCAGACTGTTCTGAATGAACGGCAACAGAAAGTCGTGAATTTACTCCTCGATGTAGGACGCGGCCAATTTTTGGGGGGTCTGACCACGCGCAAGTATTCTTCCGTAGCCAAGGTGAGCCGAGCAACCGCATTTCGTGAAATCACCGATTTGCTCGAGAAGAAGATGCTCGTCCAAAATCCCAGCAAAGGTCGCAGCACGAACTACGATCTTAATTGGGTTTTTCTGAGCGGTCGTTGACTATCTGCTTTTGCAGCGGCTCACCATTCTCCTTCATTGTTGAAAGAGTGAACAAAGCGATGGCGGCCCCAAGACTCAAATAGATTGCGGATAAAATGGGCATTTTTAGTTCGATGATTACGTAAGACATGATCAGAGGTCCCAGAGCGCCGAACACGCCGATTGCAAGATTGATGGCCAGTGACGTGCCGCTGTATCTCACTTCTACAGGGAACAAAGAGCAGATGAGTGCGGGAAGATTGCTCAAATAGCCTGCGAGAAGAAAAGCCAACACTCCCTGGCAGATAAGCGCAGATCCAAAGCCGCTCAATCCCATGCACAAAAAGGCTGGAAACGCAGCGAGGAGCATTCCGAGGGCCGCCCACCTCGCCATTCGTTTGGTGCCGATCCGGATCGACAATTTTCCCATCAAGGGAGTGCAAACCAATAAAACGGCGATTGTGAACAGGTTGATCTGGAACGACTCTTGGGATGATAAGCCGATCACGCTCTGTAGATACGAGGAAGAAAAAATGAGAATCAAATTAAACCCAACCGTATCCAGAATGAAAATGCCGATCCCCTGCAGGATCATTTTTTTGTACTTATGGAGCGCGTACAGGATCGGCTCTTTGACCAAATAGCCAAATTGTTTTGCCTCTTGGAAAAAAGGAGTTTCCCGCAGCAAACGGCGGAGAAAAATGCTGACGATTCCTACGACTCCTCCGATGAAAAAAGGGAGCCGCCATCCCCAATCTTCAAGGTCCGATAAGGGCATTTCCGTGTTTAATAAATAGAAGTCGGTTGCCGCGAAAAACATCCCCAAAAAGATTCCAAAATAACTCCAGCTTCCCATGTACCCTTTCATTTTCTGAGAAGAAGATTCGCTGAGAAACACAAGCGTGCCGGGAAATTCCCCTCCAAGAGAAAACCCCTGAAATATGAGAATGAAAGCCAACCCAATTGTTGCACTGATTCCAATCTTTTCGTAGCTAGGCAAAACAGCGATTAAAAAAATGGGGATGGTCATTAACACAATCGTCTCAAAAAGAGCCGATTTTCTGCCCGTCCGATCGCCGATGTACCCAAACACCACGCCGCCAAGAGGCCGAGCAATCGCTACCACCACAAACATCAAGACAAGATACAAGACAGATGAGGCTCTTTCCGGAAAGAAAATCTTGGTGATTAACGGAGCCATGAGGGCAAACAGCGTAAAATCAAACCACTCCAGTGCATTGCCTATGACGGTTGCGCTCACAATGAACCGCTGCTTAGGGGAAAGCTTGTCTGCCATATAGGCCCTCCATACCACGCTCGGCCATAAATTGCATTTTTGCAATTCTTAAGGAGGACAAGGAGTCGGATTAGAGATTGAATACGATATTGCTGCTTTACTCCTACATCGGATTGCCTTCTAAGCTGTTAACTTGTTTAGAATAAGCTGATTGCAAAATACACCAAATTGAACTTGTCCGATTTGGTGTAGTCAATTAAGGTCTGCTTGACTACACTAAAAAGCATTTGGACGATTTGGTGAACCATGCATGATCCTTTTTATGGCCGTGAACGAGAGCTAGGGATATTGAAAGAACTTCTCGATTCGAGCGTTGCCCGCTTAGTTGTGTTGCGTGGACGCAGGCGGATCGGCAAAAGCCGTCTTGCGGAAAAATTTGGAGAGTCCTTCGGTCGTCGATTTACCTTTGTCGGCCTCCCGCCCGAAGAAGGAATGAGCGCTGAAATCCAACGGCGCCATTTTGCAAATGAACTCGAGAAACAAACATCTCAGTTCTCATTGCGGTTTGACGATTGGGACTTTTTGTTCGACTCATTGGGAAAAGCGACGCAAAAAGGGAGAGTTCTGATTGTACTGGATGAAATCAATTGGATGGCTTGGGACGATCCCGCTTTTTTAGGAAAACTCAAAACTGCGTGGGATGTCTATTTTAAGAAGAATCCTAAGTTGATCTTATTGCTCAGCGGTTCGATGGCGGCTTGGATTGAAAAACACATCCTGCGTAGCACTGGATTTTTTGGTCGGATTGCTTTGGATATTGTTTTGCATGAGCTGCCATTGCATCAATGCAATTATTTTTGGCGTCCTTTGGAAAAAAAGATCTCATCGCTCGAGAAATTCAAAGTGCTGAGTGTCACGGGTGGAGTCCCTCTCTATCTGGAATCGATCAATCCAAAATTTTCTGCAGAGGAAAACATTCGCAGATTGTGTTTTCGCAAAGAAGGTCTGCTGTTTTTAGAATTTGAGCGCATTTTTTCCGATGCGTTTGGCGATCGAGCGCCTATGTATAAAAAAATCATCGAAAGCGTGGCTCAAGGGCCAGCGGATCAAACGGCTATCCTACGCGCCATCCACGCAGAAAAAAGCGGTCTTTATAGCGAGTGCTTGGAAGAACTCGTGAAGACCGGTTATATGGCTCGCGATTACACCTGGAGCATAAAATCTGGCAAAATCTCTAAATTGAGCACATATCGGCTTTGCGACAATTATCTCCGGTTCTACTTGCGCTACATTGAGCCGAATCAGCATGGCATTCAACAGAACCGGAATTTTTTGCCAATCGGTTGGACAGCGATCATGGGATTGCAATTTGAAAATTTGGTTCTGAATAACCGACAATCGGTTCACCGACTTTTAGGCATTGAGCCGCGGGACATCCAAATGGATAACCCATTCTTTCAAAGAGCCACTCAAAAAAAAACGGGGGTGCAGATCGATTATTTGATCCAAACGCGTTTCAATACGCTGTACATGTGCGAAATGAAGTTTCATCGAGATCCCATTGGATTGGAAATCATTGCAGAGATGAATAAAAAACTGAAGGCACTTGCATTGCCGCGGGGATATTCCGTGCGACACGTCCTAATCCATGCCGGTGGCGTTAAACCAGAATTGGAGGAGGCAGGTTTTTTCTCCCACATCATCGATTTCAGCCAGCTTTTAGAGGCGTCAGCGGGAGCTTAAAAATCTCTTGAGCCAGTTGCAAAGTCGAGTTGAGATCAAATCGTCGACTTGAGTACACTGTCAGCCCAACCCAAGGTTTGCGATGATACAGATCGTTCCAGCTGTCCCTTCCCAAGTTCCTCAGTTTATTTTTTACTTAGGATCTCAGGTCACTCCTGAAGCCGTGAGCGCAACGAGTTCCACCCTCGAGGGGGCTTTCTACGCCTCGCTTCGAGTCGGTTCTGCGGGAGCAAGCCGCTTCGTGAAGTGGGTGCGAGAAAGCGCTGTGTCCCGGATTCGTGAAATCCAGATGGTATTCAATGTAACCAACGGACTCCTTGTTGGGTACTACGCTAAAAAATTCATTGACGAAGTACAGGCCCGATTCCAATTTTCGGTCATCGATCTCGCTGCTGCCTGGACATTGGGGACGCTGCCGGTGGTGCTAGCTGCAGGAACTGCCTTTGCTGTAGGCGTCGTGGTGATGAATCGATATTCTCCAGTTCCTCCTGCCGATCAAGTCAGTGGCCAGGTCACCATTTCCCAAAAAGTGACCACTCAGCAAAAGATTGCGAAAGCACTGCAGGCGACAAAGCTCGTGCTCAACGTAGGGCTTGCTTGCGTGGCAAAAAATCGCTTTTGGCTCGTAGTGGGGTTGGTT
>CAYGHT010000120.1:0-5139 GCA_964349755.1 uncultured bacterium | reverse complement strand
CTACTACAGCAAGAACTACGAATAAAACGAGCGCCTTGTCTCAACCTTTAAGCGACGGCCGAGTCGGAAGCGTCGCACGAGCTGCATTTACGACAACCACAACGCCATTCTCGCCGGACACGCCAAGCTCTACTGACTTTCATCAAGAAGCCTGGGCAATCTCTCAAACCTCTTCTCCACAAGAACCAGAAAATTCAACACCTTCTCCGACCAAACGTCAACGTCATTGCTCCGTGTTGAAATCCAAATCGCCCCATAAAACAATGCACCTAGAAGAATTGCCCAAAGAAGAGCTGTACGCAGCCCTCCGTCCGAGCCCCAGTGTATTTGCCAATCGCCAGGAAAAAAGCAGCTCTCCACAACAAAAACGGTTGTTTTCCAGCAAAACGAGCCCCCTCATTTCTAAACTGGATTTCAATTCTTCTGAGCTCAATGTCTCACCCGTTGCGATGCGCGTCCTTGCAGCTCAATCAACTCCCACTAAAATCACAACAAGCACTCTCTTAACTCCTACTAAAGATACAGTCGCTACTCAACTAACTCCTGTTAAAAACACACCTCCATTAACTCCTACAAAAGCCACAACGGCCACAACGACAACCACCCTGGTTTCTCCGCAGCAGCTGCGCCCTGCGCCTACTGCATTTTCGAGGTATGGTACGAACAAAGAAATAAACGCCCCTCGCTGCCCGGAAGCACCTCAAAGAAAAAGACCTGTCTCCCGTCTAATGAGCTCTCTGCCATCTCCTAAAACTCCAGAGCAGCTCGCCGAAGACAAAGCGCGCAAACTGCTCGGACAAGAGACAATCGTCGTTGGACAAACAGCCTATCGGCTCACTGAAAAGTTAGGATCCGGCCATTACATGGAAACGTGGAGAACAAACGTGCCAGGCGTTGTGCTGAAACGATTTCACGAAAGCGGCTTGTATCATGCAAGGGGCTTTTTGCTTGGAATGTGGCGAGAGGGTCGAGAGAATTACGAAACCCTTGAGAAGGCTGGCATTCCTCAAGCGCCCGTCCTCAATCTTGCGACCATGCAAGAAGATTTCGTCGTTTTACAACGGGAAGTCGAGCCTCTAAAAAAAGAAGCAATCCTCACCCATCGCGATACATTCAAGCAGCATTTTGCTACATGCTATCGAGAGAGCATTCCTGCTGACTTGCACGCTGGAAACTTTGGGTTCTTTCAGGGCAAACTCGTTTTCTTTGACCTCATTGGTCAACGAACTCCATTCAAGATTGGCGTAGAGAACCATTTAGCAAGCTTTGCTCGAGGCGACGAGGGGTTATTCAAGTTCCTCGACCCGCGAGCTGCAATGACACGCTAGATTTTACGCGAGCGGTGCTTCGGATGCCCGCTTAGAGTCGCGTGAAATGCATCCTCTACCTTCTCAGCAGTTCGCTTCGGGTAAGCTGTACTTTCAGACAGCACTTTAGTGGCTGTTTTGCGAGTGGCTTCGAGATACGGGGGCGTATTCTCAGTGACCTTTTCGGACATCGCGATTAGACTGCGGTCTGCATCGACCTCTCGCTTTGGATGGTGAGAATGAACGGGTAAACTGTCTTCGACTTTGCGCATGATGAACTCCTTTGGCCCCAAGCTTTTTGTATAGCGAACACAGAAAATATTGTCGAGCCTCGCTTCTTTTGCTACACTGCACCCATGTTTTGGCATTGCCTTGCTTTCTTAGCGCGCCTGATTCTCTCTCTTCGCTACTCGGTTTCCATTCGAGGGCTGGACGAGCTAAAAAAGGCGGGCTTTCCCAAACGGGGCGGCATCCTCTTTCTTCCCAATCACACCGCGCACATCGATCCTGTGTTGCTGTTTTTGTATCTATGGCCGACGTTTCGAATGCGCCCTTTCGTGGTGGACTACGTTTTCCGCGAGCGGCTTCTCCGTCCGTTCATGCGTTTAGTTGGAGCGCTCCCAATTCCCGACTTTGATGCAGGAGTCAATTCATTCAAAATCCATCGCGCAGAGCAGACGATGGCAAGAGTTCTGGAAGAACTGCGCAAAAAACAGAACATTCTCCTCTATCCTTCAGGCAGGCTCAAATCATCTGGCAAAGAGGTGTTGGGCGGCGCGTCTGGACTCCACGCTCTTCTGCAAGAGTGTCCCGATGCAAACGTCGTCTTGATCCGAACGAGTGGATTGTGGGGCAGTATCTTTTCGCGTGCGATCGAAGGGCGTAGCCCGAAAATCTCCACGGCCATTTTAAAGGGGATCCGAATCCTTTTGCGCTGCGGCATTTTCTTCGCGCCGCGCCGCCGTGTCGTCATTGAAATTTCTCTAGAACCAGCCGATTTTCCGAGAGGAACCTCCCGCATCGAGCTGAATCGCTACCTTGAGCACTGGTACAATCAATTTTTACAAAACGGAAAACGCTTCAAAGACGAGCCGCTGACCATTGCCCCCTATTCGCCGTGCCGCCGTGTCGTGCCGACTGTGTTTCAGAGCAAACAGCCTAGCAGCGCCTCCACAACTGCCTCCATTCCAGAAGAAACCCGAACCCAAATCTATGCAGAAATCAAGCGGATCCTCAATCGCACTGAACTAGCCATCGAAGAGAGCATGAGCCTTGCGCTCGATCTTGGACTCGATTCGCTCAACATCGCCGACTTAAGTGCGTACCTGTCGAGAAAATACGACGTCGATCACCTCCGACCTGAACAACTCGATACGGTGCGCGACGCGCTGGAAATTGCAGCAGGGCTCAAAGAGAGCGAAGTCGATGAAGACGACGCTCCAAAACATAGCTGGCCGTCTGAGACCACTCGGCCACAGCCCGTACTTCCAATGGGCCGCACCCTCCCGGAGGCATTTTTGCTCTCGTGCGATCGGTTAAAATCCAAGAGCGCAATCGGCGACGACACCAGCGGGACTCTTTCCTATACAAAACTCAAGCGTACCGCCCTCGTTTTAGCGGAGCATTTTCGCACCTACGACAACCGCTTCATCGGAATTCTCTTGCCAGCATCGGTCGGCGCCTATGTCACTATCCTCGCAGTCCAGCTCGCTGGCAAGGTTCCAGTGATGCTGAACTGGACACTGGGCCCTCGCTATCTCGAGGAAATGGCACAGATCACGGGCGTAGACAAGGTCATCACTTCCTGGCGCTTTGTCGACCGGCTCTCTCATGTGGATTTTGGCAAATTAGAAAAACAGCTCGTCTTCCTCGAAGACATTCGAGCCTCTCTTTCGCTAAAACAAAAATTGCGTGGCGCATGGCGCTCTTCACTGCGCGCGGGATCTGTACTCAACGCCCTTCGAATAAACGACTTAGACGAAAACTCACCCGCTGTAGTGCTCTTTACATCAGGCACTGAAAGCTCCCCCAAAGCAGTGCCGCTTTCGCACAAGAACATTCTCAGTAATCTTCGCAGCGGCATCCAGTGCATCGATCTTCGCAAAACCGACGTCATTTACGGCATCTTACCCCCATTCCACTCGTTTGGGTTTACGGTGGCGGGGCTCGTCTCCATTTTCACCGGCATGCGACTCGCTCTTTACCCAGATCCGACCAACAGCGGAGCGCTGGCAAAAGGAATTGCTCGCTGGAAAGGGACCATTTTTTGCGGCGCGCCAAGTTTTTTAAAAGGTGTTTTTGCAGCGGCCAAACCCGGCGAGCTCGATTCGGTCCGCCTGTTTGTCTCGGGTGCTGAGAAGACGCCCCGCGAACTCTACGACAAGGTGAGGAACTTGCAGACAGAGGCGGTCCTTTGCGAGGGCTACGGCATCACCGAGTGCTCTCCCATCATCACGCTCAACCGACCCAATTTGCCCCCAAAAGGCGTCGGCATGCCCCTTCCCGACGTTCAGCTCATCACCATCCATCCTGAAACCCTCGCGCCGCTTGCCGCTGGAGTCGAGGGAGAAATTTGCGTGCATGGACCCAACGTCTTTCACGGCTATCTCGGCCGTCCACGAGTCCCCTTCATCGAACTTCACGGCAAGACGTGGTACCGAACCGGCGATCTCGGCTTTTTAGATCAGGCAGGTCACTTGATTTTATCGGGCAGGCTCAAACGATTCATTAAAGTCGGCGGCGAAATGATTAGCCTCGGAGCCGTTGAAGACGCCATCTCCGCGCAAGTGAAAACGGCAAGCGAAACGCCCCAAATTGCTCTCTGCGCTGATGAGCGGACCGAAGAGAGAGCGGAGCTCGTCGTTTTCTCGACCCACCCTCTTGACATCGACACCGTGAACGAATGGTTAAAACAAGCGGGATTTAGTCGCCTCGTGAAAATTGCAAGCGTCGTCCTCATCGAGGAAATCCCCCTCATGGGCTCAGGCAAAACCGACTACCGACGCCTCAGTGCGAGTCTCCCCAAATGAAAGGATTTACCACAGAGCACACAGAGAAAAGAAGACAACATACGCGCGTTTCGCGCCTCTGTGTTCTCTGTGCTCTCTGTGGTTATAATCTTTTTATCACCTGCCTCAGTGCGAGTCTCCCCAAATGAAGCTGCAGCTCTACAACACCGAAACGCGCACGAAGCAGCCAATTGAGCTCGATAAGAACTCGACTACCTTGCGCATGTATACCTGTGGTCCCACCATCTACGACTACGCACACATCGGCAATTTCAGAACGTACATCGTAGAAGATCTGCTGCGTCGCACCTTGAAATTCTTCGGCTTTCAGGTGTCCCAAGCCATGAACATCACCGACATCGACGACAAGACGATCCGCGGGGCGATCGGTAAAAACATCGCACTCAAAGAGTACACAGAGCCGTTCCGCATCGCCTTTTTTGAGGACCTCGACGCCCTCAACATCGAACGTGTGGAACATTACCCGGCGGCAACCGACTACATCGACGCCATGATTCGGCTCATCCAAAAATTGCTCGATAAAGGCGCGGCTTACAAGTCACAAGGCGGCAGCATCTATTTCTCGATTCGCCATTTTCCCCAATACGGTCGTCTCTCCCATCTCTGCCTGGATGAACTCAAAACCAATGCCTCCGGAGACAATGAGGCCGACGAGTACTCCAAAGACAACATCGCCGACTTCGTTCTTTGGAAAGCGCACGATCCGGCGCGCGATGGGTCTCTTTTCTGGAACAGCCCCTTCGGCCCGGGTCGCCCTGGTTGGCACATCGAATGCTCCGCCATGGCCATGAAATTGCTCGGAG
>CAYGHT010000119.1:0-5209 GCA_964349755.1 uncultured bacterium | reverse complement strand
CTCCGCTTGGCAACCGCGCCGCATCCCGAAGACGCCGCCGACGCGCTCGCGCTCGCAATCTGTCACGCCCACTACCTAAAGATCCAAACATGTTTGAATTCATCAAAGGCACCCTCGTCGATAAAGAGCCGCTGAAAGCGGTTGTAGAAGCAGGTGGCATCGGCTATCGGCTGGCAATTCCCTTGAGCACTTACACCAAGTTGCCAGCGCAAGCGTGCGCAGTCGAGCTTTACCTTTCGCACATCGTGCGCGAAGACAGCGAGACCCTCTACGCATTTTCAACGAAAGAAGAGCGCAATCTCTTCGAGCTTCTTCTCACTATTTCAGGAATCGGTCCCAAGACTGCCCTTGCCATCATCGGACACATCGACATCCAGAATTTCCAGCACGCCATTCACGCGTCCGATACGCGCCTTCTTAGCAAAATCCCCGGCGTCGGCAAAAAAACTGCTGAGCGACTGGTGATCGAAATGCGCGACAAATTCGTCCAAGGAGCTAAAAACAAAGGGCGTGGCCCCCATCTTGCCCCCATGCGAGCCGACCCCGCCAACATCCTCGTTCACGACGCGGTGAGCGCACTCATGAATCTAGGCTACCCCCCAGCAGACGCCCACAAAGCCGTGATGAGCTCCATGGAAGAGCAAGAAAGCGAAAAAGATCTCGCCCATTTGATTACGGCAGCGCTTAAGAAAATTTGAGTGACTATTCAGGTGGGTGGCTCTGAGAGCAAGTTTTTGAACCACAGAGATCACAGAGCACACAGAGGCCGCGAAACGCGGCGAAAAACACGCGTTTCCTTGGCTTTTATCGTGCTTCATGACTTCTCTAACGTGCTCTGTGGTTCAGCAATTTGCAGCCATCACCTGAATAGTTACAAATTTGAGTGACTTATTCGAGCATCTGCCAGTAAGATGATCCGATCATGTCCACGACGTCGTTTGTAGCACAAAAATTGAGTCTCTGTGATGGGCTTTTTTCTCTTTGGGCCGTTCCAGAAAAAGATCGGGATCAAGGCGGGTATCGTTCTGGTGAAATGCCCCTTGGCGCAGTCGAAAGATGCAGCTTGCCGCTCTCGATACAAGCGACTAAGCTTGAACCCATCATTGCTCAAGCGCTATCGATGCTGCCTAAAGAGCTTTGCAAGATCATTTCCGACTATTTCCCAGTGTGTCCAAATTATGTAGAACGAGCGCAGCTCGGCTTGTTTACACAACACATCTGCGTGAGCACAAGCAATGTGCCAAAAATGCATGTAACTCTTATGCAATCGTCGCGTCTTTCTCAATCTGCTGGCAATATCACAGGTCTAGTGAGTCTGTTTTGCAAAGCACAAACACCTCTGAACATTTACTGCTCTCATCCGAATCCTTCCACTCGTCATGAGCCTTTTTTATTTCAATTACCCCCTATTTCCCAAGCTGAAAACTTAAGCCATTACGATGCTCTCCATGAGGGTTGCACAATTCGACATTTGATCATTCCTTCCAATGCTCCTCAAGCTGCAACGTTTCTTGAACTGACTCTATTGAGACGCGCATCAGAAGCGAGGCGCACACCAAAACGGAAACCCCAAGAGTCCACTCCGGAACAAACTCAGCCTTTAAAACGAGGACACCATGGTTAAAAAACAGCTGCTCTTATTCTTTTTCTGCTTCGCCGCATTTGCGGGTCAGTCTCACCCTCCTTCAGGCCGTGTCTATGTCGATATTGTCGGCGATCTGTTTCATTCGGGGCACATCGAATTTCTCAAGCGGGCAAAGGCGTTTGGCGATTATCTCATCGTAGGGGTGTTAGCCGATGATATCGTTGAGGGGTACAAAAGACTGCCCGTCCTCTCTCTTCAAGAGCGGGTCAAAATCATTCAGGCTTGCAAATACGTCGATGAGGTCATTGTGGCCCCGCCGCTGCGCCTGACTGAAGAAATGGTTCGAGCCCATCGGATCGATTTCGTGGTCCATGGCGACGACTTCAATCCACAACTCCTTGAAGATCAATATGGAGTCTCTCTCAAGCTCGGAATTTTCCGAACCGTTCCTTACACAAAAGGCATTTCGACCTCGGACATCATTCGGCGCATTGCAGAGAGGCATGCCGCAGGAGAATTTCAATAGAGCCAATAGGCGCTGCCCGAGTATACTCGGCTCCCGCTATGCGCCTCTATCAACCAGATTCTACCATTGCTGCGCTCGCCACAGCTCCTGGCGAGGGGGCGATTGCCGTTCTCCGGATTTCGGGGCCGCGCGCCTTCCCCATCGCAGCGTCCATCTTCAGCGGGCCGCTCCTCCGCTATGCCTCCCATACCGCCCATCAAGGAAATATTTTAAATGCAGACGGCTCAGTGCTCGACTCTGTCCTCCTGCTCGTGATGAAAGGTCCCCGTTCCTATACGGGCGAGGATACAGTCGAGATCTCGTGCCATGGAGGCAGTCTCATCTCGCGCCGCGTACTTGAGCGCATCTTTGAAGCAGGAGCGCGCCCCGCTGAACCAGGAGAATTTTCCCTGCGCGCTTTTCTCAATGGAAAACTCGACCTGGCGCAAGCGGAAGCGGTCCAGCAGCTCATCGCAGCCAAAAGCGAGCTGGCCCTTGAGAGCGCAGCGCAGCAGCTTGCAGGGGCGCTCTCAAACACCATCCGCGCATTTCAGCAGGAACTGACCTCGATTGCCGCCATTTTGGAGGCATGGGTCGACTTTCCCGAAGAGGGGCTCGAATTTGCCGCCTTCGATGAGCTGATTGCCCGTCTGAGCCAAATTCTTGGGCGCATGGAGAAACTTCGAGACACGTTCCACGAAGGCAAACTCTTGCACGAAGGCATTCGTCTCTGCCTGCTCGGTGCCCCCAACGTCGGCAAATCGTCTCTCATGAATGCACTCCTCGGAAAAGAGCGGGCGATTGTGACAGACGTTGCTGGAACAACGCGCGACGTGCTCGAAGACGACCTTCGCCTCAGCGGCTTAAATGTAAAGCTGCTTGACACGGCAGGCATTCGAGATACAGACGAGCTCGTTGAGCGCGAAGGGATCCGAAGATCTCGCCTTGCCATGCACGAAGCAGACGTCATTTTGCTCCTACTCGATGCCAGTCGAGGCGTTTGCCCCGAAGATTTAGCGCTCTTGGATACAGTCCCCAAACACAAAACCGTGCTCGTGTGGAATAAAATCGATGTCGCGATGCCTCCGACAATAGACTGGAGCCCTCAGGTGAGCATTTCCGCAAAAGAGCGGACCGGACTCGACGCCCTCAAAGCGAGCATCGACCATCTCCTCTGGAAAAACGGCCCCCCAAGCAAAGAAGAGGTCGGGATCACTAGCTTGCGCCATTTCAATGCGCTGAAAAATGCAAGCTGCGCCCTCGCCGCCGTCATCGCAGGGCTAGAAAAACGCGTTTCCGCAGAATTTGTCGCCTCTGACATGCGCCATGCACTCAATGAACTAAGCACAATCCTTGGAACCAATGTCACGGAAGACATTTTGACCAGCATCTTCTCTCAATTTTGCTTAGGTAAATGATGACTCGACAGTCAAGACTCATCGGACAGATTTTAGACGAATATTTCCCAAATCCTCAGATCCCACTTACCCACACAGATCCCTACACCCTACTCATCGCAGTTCTGCTCTCTGCACAATGCACAGACGCGCGCGTAAATCAAGTGACACCTCAGCTCTTTCAATTGGCAAACACCCCCGAAAAGATGGCGCACATGAGCGTCGACACTGTTCAGGCATTGATCCGCCCTTGCGGCTTGAGCAGCGCGAAAGCCAAAGCCATTGTGAGTCTCTCGCAAGACCTCGTCGCCCATCACGGAGGACTTGTCCCCCGCAGCTTCGAAGCGCTTGAAGAGCTGATGGGAGTAGGCCACAAAACCGCCTCCGTCGTCATGGCGCAAGCCTTTGGCATCCCCGCCTTCCCCATCGACACCCACATTCACCGCTGCGCGGAGCGCTGGCACTTAAGCCGAGCCAAAAACGTCGTAGAAACAGAGCGCGACTTAAAGCGCTGCTTTCCCAAAGAAGAATGGATCAAACGGCATCTACAAATTATTCACTTTGCAAGGGCGTTTTGCCCTGCAAGGGGGCATCGAGTCGAGAGCTGTCCGATCTGCAGTAAGATTACTCGGTGATTAAATAGCCCAGAAGCTGAGAAAAGAAATTGGCTGACCAGATATCGAGGACTTTCAGATCCAAGATGAATGGTTTGACATCTTCTTTTGCGTGGGTCCAGTCGATTTGAGAAATTTTGTCGTTGAGTTTTTGCAGAAGAGTTTCTCGATTGAGCGGAGCTGTAAGAGAAGGGTCTGTATGACGAACTCGCTCGTTCAAATGGGCGAGACTCAATGGGATTTTGTTCTGGATGTACCAGATCAGATCGTACCAATCTCGACCCTTCACTCGTTTTTGCCATGCCCGGTACAACACTGCGTGCATTTTCCCAGCAAACAGATCGCTTGGATGCAGCGTCAACACATGGAAGGAGACTGGCTGAACAAGCAGTCGATTTTCAACGCGGAAATGAAGCGGCGGATCAGTATCCACCTCGAGTTTGATGTGTATCTTTGCATTGTGGTTCACCTGCCGCGCTTTTCCCTCTTCTCCAAGAGATAGGTACAGTTTCAGCGTATTCGTTTTCAAAAACGCGGAAGAAATCGCGGTTTCGATCGGCTTTGCTTTTTGGGAAAGTTCCACCTCCAAACCAAACGACCGCAGCTCTTGACACATCCCTTCCAAGTAGGGAGTAAATTGAAAATTGGCATCCGGCTTGAGCAGCGTAAAATCCATATCTTCGCTAAAACGGTCTAATCCAAATAAAATCCGAAGTGCTGTCCCTCCGTAAAAGGCGCTCCTTTCAAAGAAACCGTGCCTTTCCAACCCAAGCAGAGCGATTTGTTGGAGCACTTCCCGTATCTTTGTTTGCTCATCTGGAGTTTCTTTTTTGTATTGATCGACAAGAGCTTTGAAGGTCGAATTCGTTATCATAGAAGACCTAATACATTGAGAAGTTGATGAACAGCAGGAGAATGATATTGTTCAGCAATTTTTTCCATTAATTTTTTATCTAAATTTCTTAAATCCTCTTCTTCAATTCGACGCGCTTCGATGAGGTCGATGAGCAGTTCTTTTCGACTTAAGTCCCGGCTTTTTCGATGCACTAAGTCAGCCAACGCTTTTTCTGGAGTGGCAATCAAAAACTGGCCGCCGCTTGACTCCTTC
>CAYGHT010000118.1:0-5226 GCA_964349755.1 uncultured bacterium | reverse complement strand
CCCAAGGACACTTCTTATCCGGAAATGTTGGAACTGTTTTCTCGAAAGCCGGATGCTATCCCCTTGCAAAAAGGCCCTCATCTAACACCGGTTCCTGTGAACGAAGAAGTTTCGAGCCTTTCTGCGATTTTGCTGAATGACGATTACTACCAGTTCATCCATCAAGGCAAACAGGAAATTGAGGGCCTGCCGATAGTAGCTCCCGCTCATTTGATTCCTTTAAAGGCAAGAGCGTGGGTCGATCTCTCCTCTCAAAAAAGCTTGAGGGGACACATCGATGAATCAGACATTCGCAAGCATCGCAATGATGTGATTCGGCTGTATCAGCTGATTGCTCCTGACGCCCGTGTTTTTTTGCCCAAATCCATCCAGCAAGATATGCAGGCATTTTTAGAGGGAATTGAGAAGGTCCCAGTCGATGTCAAACAGCTTGGAGTCAAGAGCAGCAGCTTTACTCAAATCTTAATCGTCTTGAGGCAGGTGTACGGCCTTTGATCGTTTGCGTTAACGTTTTCCGATCTTGAGGCAACGAGAACAGATCGGAAAACGCAGCCGATCCATTCACGTGTGGTTCGTGAGCAACCCAACCCGCTTCCCCTTCCAAGCCTCATACCGCCGCTAAATGGCAACTGTTCATCTAAATACGTCGGAAGCGGATCGCTTTTGTTTTCCCAATGCGCTCAACACTTCCCGCTTCGATCAATTCGTTCATGCGACGCGTTGCTGTCGCCCGCGATACGCCGAGGATCTTTTGCACATCGATCAGGCTAATTTCTGAGGAGAGCGCAAAGAGTTGCTCCAACACGCTTTGTTTACGGCCGCGCTTTTTTTTCTTCATTGTACGAGGAAGAATGCACTTCACGTGATTCACTCCTTCAAGCACCTGGGGAGTTTCCAATTCCCTTGCTTCATATGCCTCAAAAATAGCGATGAGGCCGGAGCCGAGTTTTTCCACATACCCCGCTTCACGAAACACTTTGCAAAGCGCTGGATTGCGCATGTGGGTGATCCCCGCTCGCAAATTCGCTGGATCAAGAGGACCTGGAAATCCACCAGGACTAAAGATCTCGATTCGATCCTCATAGATGGAAACCTTCGTCGGAGCCTGAATGTGGTAATTGCGATGAACAATTGCATTGAGCAGAGCCTCGCGAATCGCCACTTCAGGGATCTCTAGCGTTTCCTTCCTTTGAGGCCCATCGATGGTAAACGCTTTAGACAAGCGTTTGACCACAAACGAATAGGCCTGCTGAAATTGCTCGAAAAGCCCTCCTTCACAATCGAGACTCCCCATCACCTCTCGCCCTGAAACTCCATGAAACTGAGTGCAAATGATCATCGCCTCTGAAAAAAAATGCTGCGGCTCTTTGCCAAAAAGCAAAAGCCCTACATTGGTGGGATAGACAATGGAATGCTCCATGAGAATAAGACGATAAGCGCGAAGCATTGGGTCGCTAGCAGGAGCTGCACCATGGTTTTTGCGATGACTCAAAAAATGCTCGATTTTTCCCATATCGAGATCTTCTTTTCTAGCTTTGTAGCAAGGCAAGGTTTCGAACTGAAGGCCAACAGACTGCCAGCGCAGCTCTTCGATCATCGAGGCGGTAGCGAGAAGTGTACTTCTTCCTAGGCGAACGTAGGTGCCTTTGTCGACGCCGTCGGCTTTGCGGTAATAGGGTTTCGACATGCCAGCAGACACTTCGATGATTAAAAGATACTTACCCCCAAATCGTTGAGAAGATACGCGAGGGATAATGGGGGGATGAGAGCCATCGAAAACCATTTTTTCAAGAAATTCTAATGCCTTTTGTACCTCAGCTGGAGGGACGCCAACAACCGTTCCATCATTGCTTACGCCAATAATCAACTTGCCGCCATCTTGGTTACAGAACCCAATGATCGTCTTGAGAATTTGGTCATTGCGAGGATATTCTCGCTTCCACTCGACAGTGGAAGATTCGTTTTCAGGGTACCGCATAACGCTCTCTATCTCCGTGGATTTTGAGGAAATTGAACCTGAGTCTTTGACCCAAGGGCCAAACCAACCTCAACTTCTGCATTTAACTCACATTTTGATGCAAATCGCCATTTTGAGTCAAATGAGTCAAATGAAAGCGGTAAAACAACTTTCATTTGACTCATTTGACTCAATCACTCAACATGGAAAAGCTACAAATTGCGCTAAATTTCAATGTTTTGCTACGATGCGCGTTGTAAATCCCGCATGGTGCCCCCATGCGAACACCACGGGTTCCGGCCCGTGGTCTTTTTTTAAGCGAACGCGATACTACCGAATTTAACTCACGCTTTCTCGACTTTCAACTTTGCGTGAAAATGGAAAGCGAAGCGCGATGACAACTTGACCCAAGTTGTTGAGCGTGAAAATTCGCTGATTGAGAAAGGCTTGCAGAAATTTCGAGCGTATATACAGAAACTCTCAGAGTAAAGAGGCATCCAGAAGTTCTGCAAGCAACATCAACTTGATTCGACTCATTTGACTCAACGCCTTCAGAGCTTGTTCATATATTCATCGCGCCGTATATTCAAACCATCCTACTGAAGGTTGTTTATGCCAGCCTCTCCTTTCCACGAATTCATCCCTAAATCCTATCTCTATTTCCGTCACAACTACTCCTTTGCCATTTTCAAAAAAGACCTCATTGCCGGTCTCACGGTAGGGATTATTGCTCTGCCGCTGGCCATGGCCTTTGCCATTGCCTCTGGAGTGAGTCCAGAGAGCGGTCTCTATACGGCGATCATCGCGGGATTCCTCATTTCAGCGCTCGGCGGCAGTCGCGTTCAGATCGGGGGCCCGACGGGAGCTTTTGTGGTCATTGTCTACAACATTGTGCAACGGACTGGGTATAGCGGCCTCTGCGTGTCGACGTTGATCGCAGCTGCACTCTTGGTGCTATTAGGCTTGTTTCGCATTGGGTCTTGGATCAAATATGTGCCGCATCCGCTGGTTGTCGGGTTCACTAGTGGGATTGCGGTCATTATTTTTTCCACTCAGATGAAAGACTTTTTCGGGCTGCGCATGGGAACTCCTCCAGCGGAATTTACGGGGAAGTGGGCGGCCTATTTTCATGCATTTCCCACCATGGATTGGCTCACGCTCGGAGTGGGAGCGGGAACATTGGGAATGATCTTAGGGATCCGGCGATGGCTCCCTAAGCTTCCTTGGGGCATCACAGCCATCGCCATTGCTACAGCGCTCTGCGCATTCCTACATTTACCTGTGGCCACGATCTTCTCTCAGTTCGGAGAAATTCCCAGCACGCTCCCCTTTCCCTCGATTCCGGCTCTTTCGATTCCCGATGGGAAATTAGGGGAGATTGTGACCGACGCGGTGACCATTGCGTTTCTCGGCGGCATTGAGTCGCTGCTGTCCGCCGTGATCGGCGATGGGATGATCGGAGGCCGCCACCGTTCCAATTGCGAGCTTGTCGCTCAAGGGATTGCCAATTTCGGCTCTGTGTTGTTTGGGGGCATTCCTGCCACGGGGGCGATCGCTCGGACCGCTGCGAATGTAAAAACAGGCGCACAAACGCCGATGGCAGGGATCATCCACGCAGTGACGTTGTTTTTGATTCTCTACTGCCTGGCGCCTCTCGTGAGCCAAATTCCTTTGGCGGCGCTTGGAGCGATCTTGATCATGGTCTCCTGGAATATGAGTGAAGCTCGCCATTTTATCCGTCTATTGAACGCCTCGAAGGAGGATCGGCTCATTTTATTGACGGCGTTTTTGCTGACGGTGTTCGTCGACATCACAGTGGCCATTTCGCTCGGCATGATTTTAGCCTGCCTCTTTTTTATGAAGCAGATGAGCCTGGCATCAAAAGCGATCTCGTTAACCCAAGTGTTCACAGAAAACCAGGCTGATTTCCCAGAAAAAAAAGATCCCGATGACATTTCGAAAAAAACAGTCCCTCAAGGGGTCGAGATTTATGAAATTCAAGGACCGTTTTTCTTTGGTACAGCCAACTTACTGCAAGAGATGATCGTTTCTCCCGCCGCCGGAGTGAAGGTGTTTATTCTTCGAATGCGTTCGGTTCCACTGATCGATGCTTCAGGCATGTATGCCCTCGAAGAGCTGCATAAGCAATGCGAGAAGAAAGGGATTATCCTTGTTTTGTCAGGAGCCCATGGTCACACCATCCACGACCTGAAGAAATTTGGGCTGATTCGAACCTTGGGAGAGACCAATATTTGCCCTCACATCGATGCAGCTCTGCTGAGATCGGGAGAACTGTTGAAAATAGGCAGCTCTTCTAATTTACCCACAGCTTGTGGATAAATTGAATATGCTAGGTAAAATGCCTTCAGGTTTTCTTGGATTTTTTTGAGCGGCTTCGGATAGTGTAGCCTTCATGGAAAAATACGCACTCTTGCTCGGATACTTCGACAAGCAGCTCGTGTTCATTCACAAGATTTATGCAGAAATCGATGCAGTCGATATTTCCAGCTACCACGAACGGAGTACATTTGCTCTAAAAATCCAGCAGTTTTACACAGCGCTTGAAGGCCTTTTCAAACAAATCTCAAAAGCGTTTGAAAACCACATCGAAAATATGAGCCAGTTTCATAAAGAAATCCTCCCCCGCATGAGTCTTGACATTCCCAAAATTCGACCTGCAGTCCTCTCTTCTCAAAGTTGCGTTTTTTTAAATAAAATCAGATCTTTTCGTCACTTCATTTGGCATGCTTATGACTGTGAGTTGGCGGAAGAACAGCTCGCACTCATCCAGCAAAAACTGAAAGGTGAGTATTCGTTGGTTGAGAAAGACCTGCAGAAATTTCGAGCGTATATAAAGAAACTCTCAGAATAATAGAGACATCCAGAAGTTCTGACAGAATCAGCTATTGACCAGCATCGAAATAAGCCGCGCGAAGCAGGCGCCACCTCAAAGAATCGTCTCCCTTTAGCGGTTGATTGCGCGCGAGTTGCCGGATCTCGCGATCGGTCATCCTAAAAATAGCCGCGCGAGTCATCCGCGCGCTCCCGATCAGCCTCATTAAGCAACGAGCGGCGCGTGCCCGACGCGCGTGCTGAAGCGCAAGACGTATGCTCGCAAAACTCAAAAGCGCTGCCGCAGCAACAAAGCCTTCACTCCAAAACACGCCAACTACCAGTGCCCCAATAAAAAGCCACGGCTCCCACGGTCTTCGCACCAACGCCCCGAGAACGCGGCGCCATCGTTCATCGCGAGCTCCCAGTCCCAGAAC
>CAYGHT010000117.1:0-5228 GCA_964349755.1 uncultured bacterium | reverse complement strand
GAAGGGATGCTCAAAGCCTTGATCAAACGGGTCACCCCCTCAAGAAGCCTCTTTCGCCCAAGAATTCTGATCGCGGTTCCCTCTGGCATCACCGGGGTGGAAAAGCGGGCGGTCGAAGATTCTGCACTTCACGCAGGCGCTCAAGAGGTCATCTTGATCGAAGAGCCCATGGCAGCTGCCATCGGCGTCGATCTGCCCGTCCATGAACCCTCTGGCAACATGATCATCGACATCGGCGGCGGTACCACCGAAATCGCAATCATTTCCCTTGGCGGCATCGTCGAATCGCGCAGCCTTCGCATCGCTGGCGATGAATTCGACGATTGCATCATGAACTACATGCGCCGCACCTACAATTTGATGATCGGCCCCAGAACTGCCGAAGAGATCAAAATCACCATCGGCTCCGCCTACCCACTCGGCAATAACGAACTCGAAATGGAAGTGCGCGGCCGCGATCAGGTCGCTGGACTTCCCATCACCAAGCGAATCAACTCCGTTGAAATCCGAGAATGTTTAGCCGAGCCCGTGCAGCAAATCATCGAGAGCGTCAAGTTGACCCTCGAGAAATGCCCTCCCGAACTCGCAGCCGATCTAGTCGAGCGCGGCATGGTACTAGCCGGCGGCGGCGCCTTGATGAAAGGCTTGGACAAAGCGCTGATCAAAGAGACAGGACTTCCCGTCTTCGTCGCTCCAAATCCACTGCTCGCCGTGTGTCTCGGCACCGGCAAAGCGCTCGAATACCTCGACAAATTCAAGAAGAAGAAATCTGGATAAAATGCACCTTGCGTTCGATGAGTGCAAGGAAGTAGTATGACGCCCGCCTAAATTTAAGGAGGGCGCTTATGCCAGCATACATCACCGCTATTTACCAGAAACTTTCGGACAGCAAAATCTGGGCTCCACCTGCAGTCGGAGCCGTTGCTTCAGGAGCCGCGACGGGACTCATCGCCTGGAATCCTGCACTTATTTTACCTGCTGCCGTGGTGAGCGTTGCGACGTCTGCTCTGGACGCTGGGGTGACTTATGTGTTTGATTTCCTCTACAAACAGAATGACGGTGAGAAAGATGCGCTTGCGTATAACACCGCAAGAACCGCAATCGTTACGTTCATTGCAAGAGCGACCATTGTGCCACTTGTTGGATCCATTTTTGGTGTGGCAATGAGTGTGAGTATTGTAGCGACAGTTCTCTTCAGCTTGCTCGCTGATGGCTTAGTCACTGTCACTAATGGTGAAACAAAAGCAAGAAATTCAAATGAATCGAGGATGGAATATAGCCATATGTTCTGCTATCTCCCAGCGCCTTTCATGGCTTCGCTCGCAGCGCGTCTGTCCCAGCTCAAGGGGCTCGTTGTTTAAACGTCACCCCTGAAGCCAAAAAAGCTCCCGCGCAAGCGGGAGGCTTTTTTAAGTGCGTGGGAAAATCTCGCCCGCTTTAAAGAAAAACCCGATTTCGGTTTTCGCGGTTTGTGGCGTATCGGAGCCGTGCACGGCGTTTCGCTCGATGCTCGTTGCAAAATCGGCGCGGATGGTGCCTGCATCGGCTTTCGCCGGGTCAGTTGCTCCCATGATCTTTCGATTCTTAGCGATCGCGCTTTCTCCTTCTAACACCATCACAAGTACAGGGCCGGACGTCATGAATTGAACCAGCTCGCCGTAGAAGGGGCGATCTTTGTGCACGGCGTAGAATTTTTTCGCTTGATCTTCGGTGAGATGCATCATTTTTGCGGCGACGACATTCAAGCCTTCGCGCTCAAAGTACTCGATGATGTTGCCAATCTGATTTTGCCCAACGGCGTCTGGTTTGATGATGGACAGAGTTTGTTCGAGTGAGGTGGTTGGTTGAGCCATGAAATTTCTCCAAAAATTTTTAAATGTAAGCTAACACTGTATAAAAAATGGCGATTAACTTCGAGAAAAAACAGGCATGGCGTATGCTTTTTTAAATGGCATCTTCTTTATACGGTGATTATCCCGACCTCAGCGGGGTCAAAAAAATTCTAGTCATCAAGCTTCGTCAACTGGGAGATGTGCTCCTCACGACGCCTGTCTTTTCAGCGCTCCAATCGCGCTTTCCCCACGCACAAATCGACGCCTATGTCTATTCGGACTCGCTCCCGCTGCTCGAGCGCCATCCGGCAATCGGAACGCTTCTCAGCTACGATCGCTCCTGGAAGAAGCTTTCTCTCCTTAAGCGCCTTGCGCGCGAATGGGGTGTCCTCTCGCGTATCCGCCAGAGTGGCTACGATCTCGTAGTGAATCTCACGGAAGGGGATCGGGGAGCGATCGCTGCTCGGTTGTCAAAAGCGCCTATCCGCGTGGGGTTTGATCCGCAGGGAAGTGGGCTGTGGGGCAAGCGTTCGCTGTACACGCACATCGCCAAGCAGTGTCCGACGTTACGCCACACGGTAGAGCGAAATCTCGACGCTCTGCGGCGCATCGGCCTCGCTCCTTCCTACGAGACCCGCGAGCTTACGCTTCCGATATGCCCCCTCGCGCTGCAGCGGATGCAGAGCCGTGTGACTCGCCCTTTCTTGCTGATTCATCCCACTTCGCGCTGGCGCTTCAAGTGCTGGCCTGTTGAGAAAATGCGCGCCCTTTCCCAGGCTCTTTTGTCGCAAGGCATCTCGCTCGTCTTCACCTCGGGCCCCGACGCCGCGGAACTCGCGATGGTGAATCAAATTTGCGCTGGCTTGAATGTCCTCAATCTCGCAGGTCAAATCGCGCTTCAAGAACTGGCCGCACTCATCTCGCTCAGCGAGCAGCTGCTTTGTGTCGACTCGCTCCCCTTTCACATGGCAAATGCGCTCAAAAAGCCGGTGGTCGCGCTCTTTGGGCCAACGTCTGACGTGACGTGGGGTCCGTGGCGCAATCCCGATGCCATTGTTGTGGCTCAAGCGTTTTCCTGCCGTCCCTGTTACCAGGACGGGTGTGGCGGCTCCAAGAAAAGCGATTGCCTTGAGACGCTCTCTGTAGAAAGCGTCTTCCACGCTCTACAAACGAAACTCATTGCCAAAGTAGCTCCTGCGGGCCTCGGCATTTGCTAAAAGCTCATCGACTGTCCCTGCGAGCAAAACGCGCCCTTCTTGAACCAAATAGCTTCGATCCACAATGGCGAAGATTTCGCGGGCGTTGTGGTCAGTGATGAGGACCGAGATGCCGCGCGCTTTGAGCATGCGGATCAAATCCTGGACGTCTTGGACCGCAATCGGGTCGATGTTGGCAAAGGGCTCATCGAGCAGCAAAAGGGCCGGTTCTGTCACAAGCGCCCGCGTGATCTCAAGACGTCTTCGCTCTCCGCCCGAAAGGCCTGCCGCTTTTTTCTTGCGAAGGTGTCCGATTCGAAGCTCGTCGAGCAGCGCATTGAGACGAGACACCCGCGCCTTTGAAGAAAGCGGCAGCGTCTCGAGAATGCACAAGATGTTGTCTTCCACAGACAGAGAGCGAAAGATCGATGGTTCTTGCGCCAAATAGCCAAGGCCCATTTTTGCTCGCTCATGGATCGGTTTGCGAGTGATCGACACCCCCCGAAAGCACACATCGCCCGCATCTGGCGCGATGAGCCCCATCGTCATGTAAAATGCCGTTGTTTTCCCAGCGCCGTTGGGCCCAAGCAGTCCCACAACTTCACCTGGCAAGACGTGAAACGACAAGTCGTTTACGACCGCTTTATCTCCAAATCGTTTCACCAAATGCTTGGCCTCTAAGAGTGCTGTCATGGCCACTGCTCTACGTTTGCTCGGAGGTGATGCGCAGTGAATGCAGGGCATTCGAGCCCCGCAGATAAGATGACTTCTTCAGCAATCCCTGACAGGAAGGGAGGCGTCGTAGGGGGGGAGGCAGGCAGAGAGCTTCCCGGGAGTTGATAAAAGGCCAAATGCACTTCCTCCGCAAGGAAGCGGTGAGAGGGGAATACGTAAACTCCCTCATGGGTCGTGAAATAGCGCACCTCTTGCGTGCTTGTGTCCACGGCCTGCTGCGTCCAACACGTGATGTTTTGGAGCGTCTCGACGATTTCCTTATGCCCTTTGATGGCGACATCGGATCGCTCGGCGTTCAGTCGTGTATGGAGTCGCGGGCCCCCTTTGGTGGTCCAGATGTCTTTCTGGACGCCCTGGCGCTGTTGCGTCAAAGACTCGGGGAGAAGAGCCATTTTGGTATCGGGGACGGGACTTTGAGGCGAACCCTGTTGAGAGAGATACATCCCTGCCGCGCAGGCGCACCATAGGGCTGTTGAGCTCAGGAGCGTTTTGTAGAACATTGCACCACGTCGTAGAGCTGCTCAAAAAGCGGAAGGAGGCTCGCTAATTCCTCAAAGCAGAGCACAGTTGCCGCATCGCTTTTTGCGCTCGCTGGATCTGGATGCGATTCGATGAAGAGCGCGTTACACCCTGCTCCGATCGCCGCTTTGGCAAGTAGACCGATGTATTTCCTTTCGCCTCCCGAACTGTCCCCAAGTCCGCCGGGAAGCTGAACCGAATGCGACGCGTCGTAGCACACGGGAAACCCCAGCTCTTGCATGATGGGAATCGCACGAAAATCGCTCACCAGATTGTTGTAGCCAAACGAGGATCCGCGATCAGTGAGGAGAAGATTCCGATTGCCTGTCGAGATGAGCTTTTCCACCACGTTCCTCATGTCCCACGGAGCCATGAACTGCCCTTTTTTTACATTCACCGGAGTGCCCGTTTTTCCCGCCGCTGCGATCAGGTCCGTTTGGCGCGACAAGAAGGCCGGAATCTGGATCATATCGCAAAGAGCTCCCGCAGCGATCGCTTCTTCCGGAGAGTGGACGTCGGTTAAGATGGGAAGTCCGAGCTCCTTTTGAACCCGCTCCAGAATGCGAAGCCCCTCATCCAAGCCAGGCCCTCGAAACGAATGGATCGAAGAGCGGTTCGCCTTGTCGTAGCTCGCCTTAAAGACAAATTGAATCGAATAGGGCGCAAACAGCTGCTGAAGGGCTTCCGCACAGCGAAGCGTGTGCTCTTCACTCTCGATGACGCACGGCCCAGAAATTATGGTGAGCGGCTCAGAAGGCCCAATCCGAAAATTGCCGAGAGAAATAGGATGCATAGCACACAGGCTAGCGCGCTCTGTGCTTTTTAGGCAACTCGCGCTCCATACCCACAAGTTTGTGCCCGTGCCCCTGCCCGAGATCAAAGAATTTTCGGGCAGAGGCACGGGCACGCACGCGGGCACAATTTAGAAACGATCAGCTCCTTGACC
>CAYGHT010000116.1:0-5229 GCA_964349755.1 uncultured bacterium | reverse complement strand
GACAAGGACGATGGCAGGACCGGTTGGCAAATGAACGCCGGGCCAGCGAAGTGCTGTTTCGACACTGAAAAAATTGCCAAGTAAACCGCTTAAAGCGCCGAAGAGCGCGGCCAGCCAAAACGTCGTCTTGAGATGGCGAGCAAATGCGCGCGCAGCGATCGCGGGTGCAATCAGCATACCCGAAACCAAGACGACGCCGACGCTCCGGATGCCGACGACAATGGAGATCAGCAACGCCCAAAAAATGACCCGCTCTAACGTCTGCGTTCGAAGGCCAATGGATTTGGCAAATCCTGAGTCGAAAAGAAACGCTTGCAAAGGGCGAAAGAGGAGCGCGATGAAGAGCGCTAGCCCAAGTGCAAGCGCGGCGTAAAGCATCGCATGGGCATCGGTGAGGGTTGCCGCCTGGCCAAAGAGGAGCATGTCCACTTGAGCGCGCCAAAGCGGTTTGGCTGCCTGAAGCCAGCTCGCAAGCAAAATGCCTAGACCGAAAAACAGGGCGAGCACAGAGCAGAGCGCTGCATCACTGGACATCGAAGAGCGCCGCTGGAGCCATTCAGTGCACTTGAGTCCGAGCCAAGAAGAGCCAAGCGCGCATGCGAGGACCGATAAAAAGGCGTATTCTTCCCATTCAGGACCTAAAAGCGCGAGCACAAAAATCCCAACAAGCGCGCCTGGATACGCCGCATGCGCCACCGTCTCGCCGACGAGAAGTCGCTTTTGCAGCGAGAGGATGACGCCCATCAAAGACGCGGCAATGCACATGAACAAACAGCCAAGCGTGGGAGCGCGAAGAATTGGGTCGGTGAAGTACTCAAGAAAATTCATAGCCCACTCCGGGCGCGCGCGGCCAAGTTAGCAACCTCCTCGAACAGCGGAACGTTTTTGCCATAGACGGAGCGGAGCGCTTCGGGACGCATCACCTCGTGAACAGGACCACATGCAATGAGGCGCGTATTGAGGAGAAGCGCCCAATCGAAATACTCGCTCACCGTCGGAAGATCGTGATGAACGACAACGATGGTTTTGCCCTCGTTTCGAAGCGATTTGAGCAGCTCGACAATCGCTTTTTCAGTGGCAAGATCGACGCCCGTAAACGGCTCGTCGAGAAGAAGTAGATCGGCATCTTGGACAATGGCCCTTGCTAAAAAGAGGCGCTGCTGCTGACCACCGGAAAGAGCGCTGATGGGGCGATTCTTCAGCTCGCTCATTCCAACCCGCTCCAGCGCACGCTCTGCAGCTTCCCAGTCTGCAGCGCGCAGTCTCTTCAACCATCCGAGCTTGCCATAGCGGCCCATGAGGACCAATTCCATGGCCGTGATGGGAAAATCCCAATCCACAGTCTCGCGCTGAGGGACGTAAGCCAGCGTCGCACCCCCCACATCGATCGAGCCAGATAGAGGCGAGACGAGCCCGAGAATCGCTTTGAGCAGCGTGCTCTTGCCAGCTCCATTTGGACCGATGATGCCAAGAAGAATGCCGCGTGGAATCGAAAACGAGACGTCCCAGAGAACCGCCGTCCGATCGTAATTGACGTAGAGGCTGTCGACTAGCAACGCAGGCTTCTTCATGAAAGCCCTCGAGCAATGACATCTGCGTTATGCTGCATCGCTTCGAGATACGAGCCTTGCAACGCATCGCCGTAGAGAACTTCCTCGCAAATGCGCACGCGAAGGCCTAAATGTTTTCCTGCGTCTGCGATTTTCCGAATGGAATCGCGACTCACATTCGATTCGGGAAAAATCACCTCGATCCGGTATTTGGCCAGATGGTCGACGATGTTCTTCAGATCGATGGGATTGAGCTGGCCGTCGGGAGCGAGTCCCTCGGGAGCTGTGAACCGCTCCTCCCAATCGCGCTCTTCAGGAATAGCGAGATAGCTTCTCGCAAAATAGTGAAACGCGTCGTGGCTCGTCACTAGGTAGCGCTTTTCAGGGGGGATGTGTTGAAGCTGCTTGCGCATCTGCTGATGAACTGTTTGCATTTGGGCTTTGAGTGCGTCTGCACGCGCGCGAAAGCCCGCGGCCCCTGCCGGATCGATCGCACTGAGACGCTCTGCGATCGGATCGATCGCCTCGCTCCAGAGCGCAAGATCCATCCAGACATGCGGATCGACCACTGAGTCTTTCCAAAGAATTTGATCTGGAACGCGCGCGAAAATGGCGTCGCCGACTGCCAGTGCATTGGGGTGTTCTTTTACATACGCTGTGACGCTCGCGCTGTGCTCTAGCCCAAGCCCTTGATAAAAAACGACGTCGGCCTCTTGAAACTTCTCATCATCGCCTTTCACAAGCTCATAGCTGTGCGGATTGAGCTCCCCGCGAACCAAGACTTGGTGACGAATTCGATCGCCTCCAATGTAGGCAGCGAGATCTCCAATCTGAGCAATTGTAGACAACACAACGATGCGAGAGTCCTGGGCAGGCGCCCGTTGTTGAGGACTCCCACACCCCCAAAAAAAGAGTAATGCGGCCATCGCGGTGAGGAAAAATTTCCATTTGCACATGGAGTAGTAGTATAAGAACAAAACCATTTTCTTGCAAAAAAGAAAGCTATTAAATACAATCCGCCCATTATTCATAACTGTATAGAACAGAGAACAGAGGCTAAAAGAATGAAACTCGAAGACATCATCGCTAAAGCAATTAAAAAAATTAGTGGCAAGAAAGAGAATGAACTGTGCAAATATCTGCCGGTAAAAACAGGCGGGTATATACACCATTTTACATTTCGTAAAATGAAATTAAAACAAGCACAAGAGCTCGGCTCAATGATCGAACGATTCATCGTTCAAGCTGAAAAGCCCATCATCGTAGCTCCCAAGCAGCGCGCTCCTCGCGGCTCGAGAAAGCGGCGCGATCACATGAATTTCACCCGCATGCAACTCGAACGACTCCTCAACATCGCCCGCATGGCCGGTGACCGAGAAATCGTCAATGTGCTCAGCCCCAAAAAATCTCTCGCTGCTGCGAAACGGGAACTCATCCAATCGGTCCGCCACAACAAAGTAGAACAAGACTTGTGGACAAACTACGTGGAAGTCGCCAACGCGCATCAAATCGTCGCATCGATGGAACCAGCTGCAACTGCAAAGTAAAGATACGACTGCCAGTCAAGGATTTTTTGGACTTGCCCTTTAAGGGCAGTCCTTTATAATTCTCTGCTTGCTTTATTAACGTTTATGAACCTTCAAGGAATACACCAATGGCACAAACCCAAGTAAAAGAATTTGGGAAATGGCGCTCTTTGCTTTGGCCGATCCACGGATTCGAGCTGAAGAAATTTTTGCCCATGTTCTTTCTCTTTTTCTTCATCAATTTCAACTACACGATTTTACGCGACACAAAAGACACACTCATCGTAACAGCCACCGGCGCGGAAACGATCCCCTTCCTGAAGTTTTGGGGCGTCGTCCCAGGCGCAATTCTGTTCATGCTTCTTTTCACGAAGCTGAGCAACATGGTCAAACGAGAGAACCTGTTCATGGGTCTCATGGCTGGATTCGGCATTTTCTTCGGACTTTACGCCGCATTCCTCTATCCCAATCGCGCAGCCCTCGAGCCCACCTCCTTAGTCACCTGGATGACCGAACACCTCCCTCAAGGCTTTAAAGGCCTCATCGGGATGATCCGTTACTGGCCCTCCTCGCTCTTCTACATCATGGCAGAGCTCTGGGGATCTGCTGCCGTATCGCTCCTGTTCTGGGGCTTTGCGAATCAGATCACGAAAGTCGCGGAATCCAAGCGCTTCTACGCCCTGTTCGGCATTGGAGCCAACCTGGCGATGTACCCCTCTGGCTATCTGATCAAAAAGTTTGCCCGGATCAAAGACTTCCTTCCTCCGAATGTCGATGCATGGGGCGTCACGCTCAATTACACGATGGGCGCTGTTGTGGTTGCTTGTGCAGCTGCAATCGCCATCTACTGGTGGATCAATAAAGAGGTCCTCACCGACCTTCGATTCTTTGATGCAAGCGAAATCAAAGCATCTAAGAAAGCAAAACCCAAAATGTCGATCAAAGAGAGCATGCTCTATCTGCTCCGCTCTCCCTACCTCGGCTGCATCGCAATCGTCGTGATGGCCTATGGAATGTCGATCAACTTAGTCGAAGTGACATGGAAAAAGCAGCTCAATCTGCAGTATCCAGATCCAAGCGATTACCAACACTTCATGGGAAGCTTCTCCCAAGTGACCGCAACCTTGACCATCTTCATGATGCTCTTTGTGGGCGGCAACGTCATCCGGCGATTCGGCTGGGGCACAGCAGCGCTCTTCACTCCGATCATCCTTGGAGTCACAGCAATCGCCTTCTTTGGATTCGTCATTTTCCGCGATCAACTCAGCGGCTTCATCGCCATGTTCGGCACAACGCCTCTGATGCTCGCTGTTCTCTTCGGCATGATCCAAAACGTCATGTCCAAAGCGACAAAATACTCGATGTTCGACCCGACCAAAGAGATGGCCTACATCCCGCTCGACCCAGAAGTCAAACTCAAGGGCAAAGCGGCGATCGACGTCGTCGGTGCTCGTCTCGGCAAGTCTGGTGGATCGGTCCTTCAACAAGGATTGCTCATCTTGTTCAATGCCGCAAGCATTGTCCAAGTGGCACCCTATATCGCAGTCATGCTGGTCGCAATCATCATCGCGTGGATCTTCGCAGCGAAATCGCTGAGCCGACGCTTTGCTGAGCTCAATGCCCAGAAAGACGCTGAGAAGTCTTCAGGCCCAACGGAAGCTGTAACTCAAAAGTCAACAGCACCCGCTCAAGTCTAAGGCTTTATTTTTGATCACGAGCCCGTGAATTCTTCCGAATTCGCGGGTTTTTTCTTTTGACGTTTTCCACAGCTGGAACATTGAGTCCATTTTCACAGCCCAACAGCATACACACCGTCGGTTCTTTCATGCGCGCAAGAACCAGGTACTGGATCCGCACATCGAGCGGGCGAAGTCTCTTTTTGGAATTGCCCAAGAGAAGCTCATTCTTCTGACGGAGGAAGCTTTCAATGGGAAGAATGGGGATAATCTCTCGCATGGAGTACCATCAAATTTTTAGCGAGGTTAGGCTAAAATATTGAATCGATTAAAGCAAGGGATTGCAGAAGATCCTCGAGGTCAGGAAGCTATTAAACAATAAAGTGAATCATTACGCTGCGTCAAAACGTCGCAAATCGACGATCGTAAAGTGGGTTGTATTGCATTAATACTACCCACTTTACGATCGTCGATTTG
>CAYGHT010000115.1:0-5232 GCA_964349755.1 uncultured bacterium | reverse complement strand
CTGGGTCACTGGAATCCCCTTCAAAAGCGCAATTTGTGACCGCTCGAGGTATAGCAGCCTCAACATTGCAAGGAGCCTCCATGGCACAAAAAATCATCGTCCAGCCTAACGAATGGAGTGCACCTCAGCAGCGCTTCAAGTATGCAACCGAGCTCGAAGCGGGCAATATTCTCTTTTTCCCCACCACACCGTTTCAATTTCCAAAAGCGGAAATCGACTTTCTTCTGCACCAGCGTCAGAGCGCGTCTTCGATGCGCAAAAACATCGCATATAAGCCTGATATGGACCGGATTAGCAATCACGATGCATCCGATCCGGTGGCTGCAGAGCGTATGCGCGAAATCCTCCGCAATTACTCCGCCCGTGTGACCGCTTTTTTATCGACGCTCCTCGTCCCTTACGCCAATGCTTGGAAACACGACTACGCCAGTTTCCGACCATTTCAGGAAAAGGGGCGCCCTCTTCGCGTGCGCGCTCGCAACGACTTGCTCCACGTCGATTCGTTTCCCACGCGTCCCATGCATGGGGCCCGCATCTTGCGCTTTTTCACCAACATCAATCCGACCGAATCGAGACGTTGGATGACGACATTGCCCTTTGGCGAACTCGCTCAAAAGTTCGGCGGTCCGCAGGGCGTCCCATTCCCGCGCTCCACAGAACTTGGATTTCGAGCTGGGCTTTATCGCATGTTCAAGAAGCTCACCAAGCAACCCATCCGTTCCCCTTACGACGTGTTCATGTTGAACCTGCACAATTTTCTAAAGGAAAACGGGCAGTTCCAAGAACAATGCCCTAAAGACCATTGGGAATTTCCACCGGGTTCGTGCTGGGCTGTCTTCACAGACATGGTCTCTCATGCGGCGCTCTCGGGTCAATACGCCCTCGAGCAGACGTTCATCATCCCAAAGCGCGCGCTCCTTCGCCCCGAGCTTGCCCCCGTGAGCATTTTAGAGCGACTCGCTCAGCGCAACATGGTGGATCCAATGGAAGCTCAAGTTTAGCGCGCGTGCTTCCGAGCTGACGAGGGGCGGATCTTGAGCTCGCGTCGGTATTTCGCGATGGTGCGGCGTGCGACAGGGTGTCCTGCACTCTGGAGCGCTTGTGCGAGCGCATCATCGGTGAGGGGCGTTTCCTTGTCTTCGCATTCGATCAACTGCTGCAAGATCTCTTTGGGCGCATCTTTGTCATAAGACGGCGCGAGTGTTCTCAACGACATGAAGCCAGATGGAGTTGCGATGTATTTGTCTGCGAGCGCTCTTGAAATTGTCGATGGGTGGACTCCAAAACGTTCTGCGAGCGCTGCGCTGGATACGAGAGTGGGTGGTCCTTTGTGATTCAAAAAGGGCGTTTGCAGTTTTACGAGATGCGCGCTGAGGGCAAGCAAAAATTTGGCTCGACGTTGCAGCGAGCGGATGAGCCATTTGGCAGACGTTGCGAAATGACGCACTGTTTCTTTTTGTGCTGGGGGCAATCCCTGGAGATTGAGGTACTCGCACTTCAGGCGCACTTTGGGAAGCGCATCGCTCATTGACTCGACGATCCATTGGCGTCCGCGCTGAACGAGTCTCAAGTCTGCAAAAATAGGTGGAAGCTCCGCTTTTTGAAACGTTACCCCAGGGCGCGTGGAGAGCCGCGCGAGCTGTTGAATGGCCAATTGGAGGTTCGCTCCCGTAGCTTGGAGCGTTTTCTTCAGCTGGGCGTATCTACCTTGCAGCAAGTCGTCGAACGCCTCGCGGACGATGCGCATGGCAAGCGAATTCTGTAGGCCTTGCCGTTCGAGCTGGAGCGCGAACGCCTCTGGCATTGAGCGGGCAAAAATGCCCGGAGGATCGAAGCTTTGCAAAACCCGGAGCACGGCTTGAAAGCGAACAGATGGTTCCGGTAGCGTCGTAGGAATGAACCCCCGTTCGTCGAGCGCGTCGATGAACGCTTTAGCAATCACAATCTCTTCTGGCTGTTCTAGCGTCTCTCGCACCTGCGTCAGCAGATGCTCATAGAGCGACGGTTTTGCACAGGGCTCCGGCAGGGAGGAAAGAGAGAAATTCGCAAATCCAGGAGCTCTTGTCTCCATCTCCAGGAGCGGATTCTTCTCGATCTCTTCTTCAATGAGCTCTGCCAGCTCGAGTTGTGGCAATTGGAGGATCTGAAGCGAGCGCTGCAGCGCTTGGGCGAGGATGACGTTGGCTTGAGGCGTTAGGCGAGGGGTGAGATCCATATTTTCCCAAGTAGCACATCTGTGCATTAATTCAGAGCGCCGCTAGGATTGTCTGCATGAAAGCAGGCGTCTTTTGTCACAATGGCCTCGGCGATGGAATCAATTGCCTCGTGCTCTCCGATTTGCTTCATCTCAACGGCTTTGACGTCACCACCTATCAAAATACGATCGGCTCCATGCAGAACTGGTTCCCGCATCTCCCCGTGCATCCTTACCCGAGCATGGATGCTCTGCCTGAAATCCTCCAGGCGTATGACTATTACTTTGTAGTCCACAACGATGCGAGCGAATTTGTCCGAACGCTGATTCTCGAGGGTAAGCGCTGCAACCCTAAGCGCATGAAGGTCATCTACCTCTATCCATCGCCCCACATCGTGAACGAGCCCTATTACGGTGATTGCTTAACGAATCCGAGCGTGCCTGTTGCAGAGAACATGCGCATCTTGGCCTCGCGTGTGATGGGACTGCCCCGGATTCCGGAGCGAAGTCCTTTCGTTGTTCCACCAGACCTTGTATTTCGAGCGCATCCTCAACGAATCGTAGTGCATCCCACGAGCGGCCGCTCGAGCAAAAATTGGCCTCAGAATAAATTTGTAAAGCTGGCTTTACATCTCAAAGCTCGGGGGTTCGAGCTGGTGTTTGTGCCAGGCTTTCGCGCACTTCACGAATGGCAATGGCTTGAAGCTCAAGGCATTTCGGTTGTCGACTTTGCAACGCTCGATGCCTTAGCGCGCTTCATTTACGAGTCTGGATACTTAATTGGCAACGACTCAGGGCTTGCCCACATGGCCTCCGCCCTCGGTCTTAAGACGCTCACGATTTGTCGCCGTCAGGCTGTGGCGAAGATGTGGGCACCGAGCTTTGTAAAAGGCCAGGTGCTTACGCCCCCTCGGCTGATTCCGAATATTCGAGGTCTCAGGCTCCGCGATCGACACTGGCACAGATTCATTGGCGTGGGTGCAGCACGGCGTGCGTTTGCGAAATTGCTTGTGAGTTGAGGCTCCCTCTCTAAAATTTAGCTCAAAGAAGATTCGGTATGAACACCAGAAGATCGCACGCGGTTTCCGCGCTTGAACTCAAGGTGTTTTATTTCTCAGTGCCCTTAATGAGTCGAGAGAGCTGCCCTAAAAGATAAAAAGGGAGCGATATGAGGTGATACTCAATCGAGTTTCCAAGAGAGTCGTTTAGCTGGACAGGACCTCGCCTAGGAAGATCAGAATTCATTCTGATCGCAATCGTTTTCATTTTTTCCTTCATGAACTGATGTAGCGATTTCAGCGTTCCGGTCGTACCCGCTTTTACTTCAACGGGGATGACTTGGTTTTCATGTTGTATGACGTAATCGACCTCAGCATCTTTTTTTTCTCGTTGCCAGTAGTACAGAGATGGGGGGATGTATGCGGGAGTCAATGTGCGAAGGAGTTGGCCCACTAGCTGCTCTGCCATTCCTCCACGATTGATTATCGAAAGTTCAGAGACTGAACTTAGTTGGTGCAAGGATAATCCCAAGGAGGTGCTGCAGAGCCCGCAATCGAGCATGATGACTTTCGAGAATCTGTCGTCGGCTTCTGCGCCAAGCGGCAATCCATTGGCTGCGGTTGCCACAATGCGATGGCATATTCTGGCCTTAGAAAGCAAATCAAGCGCATGTTTTAGAGGGGTCGAATTCACTTCAGCATTTGCCTCTTTGTAGATAAACTTATGGCCCAATTGGCGAGGGACTGAGCTCATCACTTCTTCGAGACGCTCAATGGCAAGACGTCCACTGTATTTGGCAAAATCGTCGCGATACGTAGCGAGTAGATCAAAGTGAATTTGATTCACAGTCTCTGGGGTTTTTTCCGTTGCCCAACTGGAAACAGCTGCAGGCATTCCACCCACGATGAGATATTCTTTGATCAACTTGGTCAACTGCGAGTGAATGGCCTCTGGGATGACTACATTCCAGTCGTATTCTTGGATGTATGTTCGGAGCTCATTTTGTCCGATGGCATTCAAAAATTCCTCGAAAGACAGCGGCTCTAGATAGAGATAGCCTACTCTGCCCACAGGCATGCTGAATTCATGTTTGGCCAAAGCAAAGTCTAACAAAGAGCCTGCCGCAACCACTGCTAGCTCAGGCATGTCTTCGGCAAACCAGCGGAGCTTTTCGAGAAGGTGAGGAGCTGCCTGAATTTCATCCAGAAATAGAATCGACCTGGAGGGGTCGATTTTAATCCCCAATGAAGTTCCGATGTTTCTAAGGATCTCTTTCGGATCGTTCGACGAGAACAGCGACTTGAAATCAGGGCGTTTTTCGAAATTCAGCTCAATGAGTTGCCGCCGATCAACAGCGGCCAGATCTCGAATTAACCAAGTCTTTCCGACTTGGCGAGCCCCCCGAATAATGAGAGGCTTTCTGGCGTTTGAGTTCAGCCACCGAATCAAAAACAAAGTGCGATCGCGTTTCATGGTCCCTCTATTGGTTAGGATACAGGCTTTTCTTGGTTTAAGTCTACGAAACAACCGGCAGTTTTATTGAGCAGCTCTGTATAATCATGGGCTGTTTGCGTATGTCGCTTAAATTAACAGACTTGAGTTGTTATTTCGTCTGATGGGAGCGAAAACGATCTAAATCATTCAGCTTAAGCATGTTTTGTTCATGTTGACATAAGTTTATGTCAACATGAACATGGCATAAACTTATGTCAACATTGCTGTTCCATCCTAGGGGCCCTGCTTTCTGGAGCATGTGCTCGAGGGTGGGGCAAAGCTGCCGGTGGTGGCTGGCAAACTGGCGCAAAATCAATGGCATTTGCAACTGGCTTAGAGATTTCTTGTTTTACTAAAAACCAACATATTTGGTAATATGACCAAAAAGATTGGTGTATATGCTAGAAAAGCTGTTTGGCAATGTGGTGATAGAAAAAGTTCTCTTTTATTTGCTCGCAAATCAAACAGGATACGCAACAGAGTTAAAACGAGCTCTGGGGATTCCGCTCTACAGCATCCAAATGGCATTGGCACGACTTGAGCAT
>CAYGHT010000114.1:0-5354 GCA_964349755.1 uncultured bacterium | reverse complement strand
GGGCGAGGTTGATATTTCTAATATCACGCCTCGCCCCGATCCTTTGCAGATGGGCCACTGCAACCCCTCCAAAAGCGCAATTTGCGACCGCTCGAGGTATAGTGGTAGAATCATCTGCCTCTTTGGCTGTGGCGGCGGACGCGATCCAGGGCGCAGGCGCGCGATGGCGCGTGCGGCTGAAACGTTTGCCGATGCGGTCATTGTGACATCTGACAATCCCCGAAATGAAGATCCGGATGCCATCATTCGCGATATCCTCTCAGGCTTTCAGGATGTCGGTAAAGTCAGCGTCGTCCCCGATCGGCGCGAGGCGATCCACAAGGCCATCGCGATGGCGCTCGTTGGCGATGTTGTTCTGATTGCCGGCAAGGGACACGAGAAGGTGCAGATCTTCGCGCATCAGACTGTGCCGTTTGACGACGTGGCGGTGGCAGAGCAGGCGCTCCGATGAATGGGTTTTGTCCGCTTGCTTCCGGCTCGAAGGGCAATGCCATTTATTTGGGAAGTAAACAGACGCGTATCCTCATCGACGCAGGCCTTTCTGCGAAGGCGCTTTTCGAGCGGCTCGCTGCCATTGACATCGATCCACGCACAATCCAAGCGATTCTGATCACGCATGAGCACACCGATCACATTGCAGGGCTCATGGCAGTGACAGAGGCGCTTCAGATCCCAGTGCTCGCCAATGCCGAGACTGCCAAAGGCATCGTGAGCGCGCTGCAGCAGCGTCCCAAATTCAAGATCTTCGTCACGGGCGAGACCTTTCACTTTGGCGATCTGGAGGTGCACCCTTTCAGCGTGCCGCACGATACGCTTGATCCGGTTGCATTTGCGATTCGGACGCCCGAGGTAAAGGTGGGGATATGCACCGATTTAGGGCACGCAACCTCGCTCGTGCGCAAGGCGCTAGAAGTATCCGATTATTTGTACTTGGAAGCCAACCACGAGCCGTCGATGGTTCACGCGTGCGCCCGTCCCCAGGTGTACAAGACCCGTGTGCTCGGCAAGCAGGGCCACTTATCAAACGGAGATTGCGCGAAGTTGCTAGAGGCGGTATGGCACGAGGGGCTAAAGCACGTCCACTTAGCGCATTTATCGAGCGAATGCAATTCGGAAGAAGTGGCGCTCACCGTCGTCAGGAATGCGCTAAAAGGAAGGGAAGTTGAATTGTCGGTGGCGTATCAGGACCGGGTGGCGCGAGCGGTGTGGTTTTAGTTAAGGCGGGCACGCACACGGGCATGGGCACGGGCACGAGGGTGAAAGGAGTCGTGCCCGTGCCCGTGTGCGTGCCCGTGCCCGCCTTTAATGGCGTTGTTCATAATTCGAGGACAAACCCGTCGCGGGCCCACTCTACCTGACAGGCGATGCCGTTTTCTTCGATGACTCTTCTGGCTTCTTGCTCCATTTCGTCGAGCTTTCGGTCTCCGTGGCGAGGGTCGTGGTGCGTCACGATCCAGCGCGGGGCTCCCGTTCGCTTGATGAAGGCGAGTGCATTGAGAAACGACGAATGTCCCCAACCGACGCGCTTGTGGTATTCTTCGCTTGTGTATTGGGCTTCGTGGATGACGAGATCGCAGCCCTTCAAGAAGGCGATCAAGTGTTGGTAGGGCTCGAACATTTTTTCTGTCACGTCACTTAAATTGCCGTGGTAGCCCTGGAGCAGTTCGTTGTCGGTGATGTAGCCGATCGTTTGAGTTCCTAAGCGAATTTTAAAGCCGACGGTCATCCCAGGATGGTTCGTTCGATGGAAGTCGATTTCAATGGGGCCTCGCTTGACGGGCGTTTGGACATGGATTGTGTGAAAACGGACATCTGCTTGGATTTCATCTAAGTGGACGGGAAAAAATTCGGAAGCGAGCAAACTTCCGATCACTTCGTGGCCGCTGCGCCCATTTTCCTCGGGGAGCCACAGGTTCACTTGATTTCCGGCGTGGTGCAAAGGGTCAAAGAAGGGCAAGCCGATCAGGTGGTCCCAATGGGTGTGGCTCAAGAAAAGGTCGAACTCTGTTTCTTTGCCGTGGGCTAAATGAGCTCCCAGAGGTCGAATGCCGGTCCCTGCATCGAAAATGACCCGCTTTTTTTCATAGACCACTTCCAGGCACGGTGTGTTCCCGCCAAACTCTTTATATTCATCTCCGCTCACGGAGCAAGAGCCTCGAGTGCCCCAAAACTTAAGGTAATTCTTCGTCATCTTCGTCCACTGCAGCTCCTGCGGAGCCGCTTCCAATCACGCGCCGCGGCTTCGCGCCGTCTTGCGCGCTGATGATGCCGTTGGTTTCGAGCTCGTCCATCAGGCTCGCGGCTCTTGCGTAGCCGATTTTCAACTTTCGCTGCAAGAAGGTAGTCGAAGCGCTTTTCGAGGCGACGACGATGGTGAGCGCCTGGTCGTACAACGGGTCATTGCTTTTTGCGTCATCGCGCGATTCTCCGAGATCGAGCCCTTTGAAGGAATCGAACGAGGGGATGAGGTAATTGGGCGTGCTTTGCCCGCAGATGGTTTGGACGACGTGGTTGATGTCTGCATCGCTGATGTAGACGCCCTGCGCGCGGGTGAGCGCGGAAGAGCCAGGAGGGAGGAAGAGTAAATCGCCATTGCCGAGCAGACTCTCTGCGCCCACTTCATCCAAGATGATCTGCGAGTTGATGCGGCTTGCCACTTTGAACGAAATTCGGGTGGGGATATTCGCCTTGATGATGCCGGTGATCACTTCGCGCGAAGGGCGTTGGGTCGCCAAAATTAAGTGGATCCCGACGGCTCGCGCCATCTGGGCGATGCGGGCAATGGGCGTCTCAATGTCGGCGCTGGAGACCATCATGAGGTCGGCAAATTCGTCGACAATGGCGACGACAAACGGCATGTGCTCAGGGATGGGGACGTTGAGCGATGCTTCGAGTTGCTTGTCGATTTTGCGCGCGTTGAATGCCGAGATGTTGCGCAGTCCTAACTGCTTTAAAATTTCATAGCGCACCTGCATTTCTTTCACGAGCCACTGGAGCGCAGCATACGCTCCATGCGGCTCAGTGATGACTGGGGCGATCATGTGGGGCAAGCGGGAATACTGGGTCAATTCCACTTTTTTCGGATCGACCATGAGGAGCTTGATCTCGTCTGGCCCCGCATTGAGCAAAATGGACATGACGATGGTGTTGATGCAAACCGATTTTCCAGAACCCGTTGCGCCTGCAATCAAGCAGTGGGGCATTTTTGCCAGATCGGTGAACACGCATTCGCCATTGACCGCTTTGCCGAGGAGAATTGGGATTTGAAGCTTGCGGTTTTTCTGCTGGTATTGGATGAGCAGGTCCTTGAAATTGACTTCCTGAGGGTGGATGGCAGGGATCTCGACGCCCACGGCCGCTTTGCCGGGAATGGGGGCGACGATGCGGATCGATTTTGCCTGCATATTGAGCGCGATGTCGTTTTCCAGCGCTTTGATCTTTTGAACTTTGACGCCAATTGACGGATGGACCTCAAACGAGGTGATTGTAGGGCCGCTGTTGATCTCTCCCACTTTCGCCTCGATCCCAAAGCTGCGAAGCGTCTCTTCGAGCACAGCGGCCTGTTGCATCAGGTCTTTTTTCAGCGTCGGGGGATCCACTTTTTGCGAAGAGTTCGACAAAATGCTCGGCGGCGGAATCTTGTAGCTCTTATCCGACGGCAAAATCAGACTTTTCGTCGGAATGGCGGGAAGCTCTTTTGGTTTAGGAGGCGCTAAATTCACCACCGGTTTCGGGGCGTCTGGACTTTTGATGGTGGGTTTTACCACCTGTTCTTTCAAAATCTGCTCGAGTTTTCTCTTCGGCTTTTCTTCGATCGCTGCTGGCAAATTGATTTTCGGCGCAGTGGAAAGGCCGGTGTATTGCTTGAGGAGTGGCTGCGGCTTTCTACGGAGCCGCTCCAGCGCCCAAGCGCTCCCCCGCGCAAGCGCGCTGCCCAATGTCTTGAGGTGCTGAAATAACTGAATCTGCGTGAGCAAGAGAAATGAGGCTACGCCCAAGGTCGAGAAAATGAGCGCGGTGCCGACTGGACTTAAGATTTTTTGGAGCGCGAGATACGGCAGATCTGCGTACACCGAATAGAGCGGCACGCCTCCTAAATTAAAGCGGACAATCGTTCGGGCATACGGCAAGTAGAGCGTCGCCGTTTCACTCACAATTTTGTCTTCAAAGAGCGCCGCCGCATTGGGAAACCCCTCAGCAAACACGTTCAGAAGCACACAACTTGAGACAAGGAGGACCGTGAAGTAGGCGTGGTCATAGACTGTCGGCGAAAATTTCTGGCCCTTCAAGAATTTGGCTCCCATCCACCCTAAGTAGATCGGAATCAAATAAGCACCGAGCCCAAACAAATACTCCGAGCCAAACGCCGTTATGTAGCCCACCATCCCGAGCCAATTGGCTTCAGGGTGAAGAAAGCGAAAACTCCAAAGCGCAAACAAAGTCAGGACACCGAGCGCAAGACACACAAAGCCTTTCGCATCTGGATTGAGGTCCGCCTTTTTCTTCGCTTTAGCCATTGACGGCCCAGAGGGTGAGGAGGCCAAACCCAAAGCAATACCAGGCAAACGGGCGCACCGTTTCGCGCTCATAGAGCCAGAACACCGCGCGCACCGCGAGAAGGCCTACAGCAAGGGAGGTCAAAAAACCGATGGCGGTGCAAGCAAGAGAAGCGCCGGACGAGGTGGTTGAGGGCTCTCGAAGCAGCTGATAGCTCTCAAGGATCTCGCCGCCAAAAATTGTGGGAACCGCAAGCAAAAAAGAGAAGCGGGCCCCTTCAAGCCAGCTCCAGCCGCGGAAGCGCGCGGCCGCAATCGTCGAGCCGCTGCGCGAAAGTCCTGGGAGAAGAGCCATGGCCTGCATGCCTCCAATACATAGCACATCGATCCATTTCGACCGAGAGGAGGAGCGCTTTTTGGTGGCGAGCAGGAGGAGCGCTCCCGTGACGATGAGGAAAATGCCAGTGTAGCCAGGGGCCGAAAGGGTCTCGCGCAGAGGCTTCAGAAGGAAGTAGGCGGGGACAAGGGGAGCAAGAGCCACGGCATAGAGCGCAATGGAGCGGAAACTTCGGAGGACCGCCCAAATATCGCGGCGCAAAAACCAGCATAAAGCCCCCCAAGTCCCCGCATGGCAAGCGAGGTCAAAAAAAAGCCACTGAGGGCCATCGGATAGCCCCATGAGCCAGCGGGCAAACCGCAAGTGGGCCGAAGAGCTGACAGGAAAGAATTCGGTGACCCCCTGGACGAGGCCGAGGATCAGCGCTTGGAGAAAGGTCAAGAGGCGCTCAAGCTCCAGTCAAAAATGGGCGATCGACGGGATTTGAACCCGCGACATTTGGATCCACAATCCAACGCTCT
>CAYGHT010000113.1:0-5360 GCA_964349755.1 uncultured bacterium | reverse complement strand
GACTCGCTCCGGCAAAGAGCAATCGCACCGCAGAACGCGGGAGCAGTCCTTTGGACGGCCCGCGGGCGAGGACGCGATAACTTAAGAAGCCGTAGGCTTCTTAAGTGGTGCTCGCAGCCGCAGCGAGTCTCGGGGCGCGGGGGCGCTAGCCCCGACAAGTCAGTGGCTGGCCGCCGCAGGCGGCCCCTGCGGGGGTGGCGGGGGTCACTCCCCGCCTGGGGCAGCAGGGGCGAAGCCCCGACTGTGGGGAATGCAGGGGCTTCCCCGCAGTGGGGCAGCGGGGGTTTCTCCCGACTGCCGCCCTTGGGATTTACAGGTTCTTCTTCAATTCTTGGACTAGGAATTCGAAGCGCTTTAGGGCGGCTTTCACGGGGGCTTTGGAGGTCATGTCGACGCCTGCTTCTTTCAACAACTCGAGGGGGTATTTGCTGCCTCCGGAGGAGAGGAATTTTACATAGCGATCGCGAGCTTCTTTTGATTTGACCACTTGCTCGTGGAGCGCCATGGCGGCTGAAACGCCTGTGGCATACTGGTAGACATAGAAGTTGTAGTAGAAGTGGGGGATTCTCGACCATTCGACTTCGAGTTCTTTGTCGATGACAAGCTCAGATCCGTAATAATCTCTGAGCAACCCCGCGTACAATTGATTCAGTGCAAGCGGAGTGAGCGGTTGTCCCTGTTCGGCAAGCTCGTGGATTTTGAGTTCAAACTCGGCAAACATTGTCTGGCGCACGACCGTTGAGCGAATCCGATCGATTTGGTCGTTGATCAAGTAGGCGCGCTCTTTTTTGGTTTTCGCTTTGGAGAGAAGGTAGTCCATCAGCAACTGTTCATTGAACGTGGAGGCAACCTCGGCTACAAAGATCGAATAGTTCGCATAGATGTAGGGCTGGTTTTTTCGGCTTAAATAGCTGTGCATGCTGTGGCCGGCCTCGTGCGCAAGCGTCATGACGTCTGCCAGATTGCCGTGAAAGTTCATCAAGATGTAGGGCATGCTGTCATAGCACCCACTTGAGTATGCGCCGGAGCGCTTCTTTGCATTCTCAAAGGGATCTACCCATCTGTCTTCGAGAAGTCCTTTGCGAAGCGCGGCCTGATACTCTTTTCCCAGTGGCTCGACAGATGCGATCACCGCCTCACACGCTTCGGGGTACGTCATTTTCATGTCGAGTTCCTCGACGAGCGGACTTGCTAGATCGTACGCGTGAAGTTCGTTTAATTTCAGAGCAGATTTCCGAAGCGTTAAATACTCTTCCATGAACGTGCGCCCTTCGCGCACTGTGTGGATGAGCTGACGCACCACCTGCGGATCGATTTTCTTATCGAAAAGGGCCGTCGTTACGCAATCGGGAAATTTTCGCGATTTTGCAGCAAATAAATGCGCCTGGACTTGGCCTTGTAAAAGCTCACAGAGCGTATTGACATGGGCCTCATAGCCCCGATGTAGGTTGAGCACTGCGTTTTTGCGAAGCGTCCGATCGGGCGAATGGATGAACGTTCCATAAGAGCCATTTGTGAGCGTGTGCTCGGTTCCATTTGCATCGAGCGCGGGAGCAAAGAGCATGTCCGCGTTATTCAGAGCGCCAAACGCCTTGTATGAGGCGCTGAGCGCTTTCCCAGAGAGCGCCAGCAGTTCTTCCTTGTCGGAAGAGAGGGTGTGCGCGCGAAGGCGCAAAATTCGCTCCAGATAAAACCGATATCCAGCCAATTGTGGATTTTTGAGCAGCTCTGCAATTTGGGGCTCGCTCAAAGCGAGAATTTCTGGCTCGACCCACGAGGTCTCTGTTCGAAAATCGGACGCCACTGCACTCACTAACCCAAAATTGTGTTTCGCCTCGTCGTTGCTTAAATCTTCGTCTTGTCGCAGATGGGCGTAGGTCTCCAGCTTTTCAAGAGAGCGATCGAGCGCTAGGTAACGGTTCAAAAAAGCGATCAACGCGCTTGGCTCGCCGAGCTTACCTTTAAAGGCTTGGAGGTCAGGCCAATGTAGCGCGCCTTCTCGCCCTTTCACAGCGAGAAAATCGGTCATCCACTGCGCTGAATCTGAATAAAGCGCCTCCACATTCCATTTGTCTTTGGAAGAAATTTCCGATCGAAGCGGCGTTTTCATGAGTTCCTCAAAATTTTGTTTAGCAAAGCATAGACAAGGAAGAAAAACTAGCAATCGAACGGTGAGTTTGCTAAATCGAGTTGCGGTAAATTGGTTCATTTTGGTACAGTCCTTAACTCTACAAGTTTAAAAATTTCCTCAATCACTGAGGATTCAACCAGGGAGAAAACAACAATGGCCCAGCAGACGGCAAAAAAAACAACTCTTAAGCCGATTGGAAACCGCGTCCTTGCCCAGCGTTTAGAACCGCAAGAGACATTGAAGGGTGGAATCATCCTTCCCGACTCCGCAAAGAAAAAACAAGAGACTGCGAAAATCATCGCAATTGGCTCAGGCAAACTTCTCGACGACGGCAAAACTCTTCCCATTCCAGTGAAAGTGGGCGATACGATTCTCATGGACAAGTATTCGAGCCAAGAAGTGACCATTGACGATGAGGAATACCTCATTTTAAAAGCTGACGACATCATTGCAATCATTGAAACCTAGGAGAAATTTGAACTATGGCACCTAAAAATATTAAGTTCAAGGAAGACGCTCGGGCAAAAATCCTGAAAGGCGTACGCACCTTGGCATCAGCCGTTAAAGTGACCTTGGGTCCAAAGGGACGCAATGTCATCATCGACAAGAAATTCGGCTCTCCACAAATCACGAAAGACGGCGTCACGGTCGCAAAAGAAATCGAGCTCGAAGACAAACACGAAAACATGGGCGCTCAAATGGTGAAAGAGGTCGCCAGCAAAACAGCGAGCACTGCAGGCGACGGAACAACGACCGCCACTGTTCTTGCCGAAGCGATCTACAGCGAAGGTCTTCGCAATGTGACTGCGGGAGCAAACCCCATGGACATCAAGCGCGGCATTGAGCAAGCGGTGAATGTCGTCGTGGACGAGCTCAAAAAACTGAGCAAGCCCATTAAAGACTCCAAAGAAATCGTTCAAGTTGCCACAATTTCTGCCAACGGCGATACCGACATCGGTTCGATCATCGCAAAAGCGATGGAAAAAGTAGGCAAAGACGGCACAATCACCGTCGAAGAGGCCAAAGGCTTTGAAACCACACTCGAAGTGGTCGAAGGGATGAATTTTGACCGCGGTTACGCCTCGGCCTATTTCGTCACAAACGCCGAAACGCTCACCTGTGAGTACGAAAACGCACTCATCCTCATCTACGAGAAAAAAATCTCATCGATGAAAGAGTTTCTCCCTGTTCTCCAAGCAGCCGCTGAGTCGGGCAAACCCCTTCTCATCATTGCAGAAGACATCGAAGGCGAAGCCCTCGCAACGCTCGTTGTCAACCGTCTCCGCGCAGGCCTCAAAGTCGTCGCAGTCAAGGCTCCTGGCTTTGGCGATCGACGCAAAGCGATGCTCGAAGACATCGCGATCTTGACTGGCGGACAATTCGTCAGCGAAGATCTCGGCATTCAGCTGGAAAAAGTCACGCTCGAGATGCTCGGAAAAGCGAAAAAAGTGATCATCAAAAAAGAAGACACCACGCTCGTCGACGGCGGCGGCAACAAGAAGGCGATTCAAGACCGAATCGCTCTGCTGAAACGTCAAATCGCTGAAGCGACTTCCGATTACGATCGAGAAAAACTTCAAGAGCGGCTCGCAAAACTCTCAGGTGGCGTAGGAATCATCCGCGTCGGAGCTGCGACGGAAGTGGAGATGAAAGAGAAAAAAGACCGAGTAGACGACGCAAGAGAGGCGACCAAAGCAGCTGTGGAAGAAGGAATTCTCCCAGGCGGCGGAACAGCGCTGATCCGCACGATGCCGGTTCTTGAAAAATTCATCGCCAAACTCTCTGGTGACATCAAGATCGGCGCAGAAATCATCTTGCGCTCTCTTGCCTACCCACTTCGCCAAATCGCTGAAAACGCGGGCAAAGAGGGTTCCATCGTCGTCCAAAAAGTTGCCAGCATGAAAGAGCACGAAGGCTACGACGCTCGCGAAAACACCTATGTAAACATGGTGGAAAGCGGGATCGTCGACCCAACAAAAGTGGTGCGTTGCGCACTCCAGTTCGCAGCGTCGATTGCCGGTCTACTCTTGACAACCGAAGCGATCATCACCGAAGAAGAAAAACCAGCGACTGCAGCTGCAGCGCCTGGCGGCGGCGAGATGGATTACTAAGATCCATTAAGTCTTGTCATTCAATGGGCCTGGGAGTTCTTCCTGGGCCTTTTTATTTTCTCCAAGCGGTGAGAAGAATTTCTTCAGCAAGTTTTCTGGACTCAGCAATTCTTTGATGTAGTCTTGTAATCCAGCGCCCTGGAAGATGGCCCGGATGAGCTCTTTCGTTGGAAATCCCTCGCGGCTATCAATCTCGTTGAACTCGAGTCGATCAATTTTCTTAAATTGCGGAGCTCCATTCAAACTAAGTCCGCGGATCTCCACAGTCAAGTTCGTCAAAACCAGCTTATGGATCAAGAGTGCTCGCGCGTGGGACGACGGCTCTTCTTTCGGCAATTTTGAGCCGAGGACGGTCCAGTTATTACGACTTCCCGTTGCATTGAGCAGCTCGATGCTCAAAAAGACATCCCGTACGTCGATGAGATCGATCACGCTCGGATTGCCAAACAGTTGCTTGAACTGGTAGTCCACTTCAATTTCTTCCGCTTTAAATGCAGCTTTGGCTTTAAAGCCACGCGGATTATTGATTTGGAAATTGTGAATTTTCGTCTTTGAAGGCGAGATATTGAGCGAGCCAATCGTCACCGGAACCTTCATCTTGCCCGTGAGGTAGGTCGCGATGAGCGGAGCCTTGATGAGCCAGAGGAAAACGAGGGCCGCGGCAACGCTTAAGAGAAGAATCTTCCAGGTGAGGTGCTTCATAAACTTCACTGTGGCGATTATCAAAATTTATTTGAAGCGTGAATTTTATAATTGTTTGCTCTATACTATGCTTCCTATGAAAGCACAAACCGCAAAACTCTACGCCTGGGCCACCCAAAAGGCCAATTCTACAAGGGCTCCTCTGTGGATTGCCTTGCTTTTTGCGCTTGAACTCGTGCTCTTCTTGCCGCTCGACGCGGTCCTCATGTTCTTTTGTCTGCAGAACCCTAGAAAAACATTCCTTTACGTCCTCATTGCAGGAGGCGCTTCCGTTCTGTCGGGAAGCATCGGCTATTTACTCGGCCATTTGCTTTGGGATCTGATCGGATCTTACGTCGTGCCCCATCTCATCGCCACTGCGTCCTTCGAGAAGATGGCAAGCCATCTCCAAACTTACGAGCAATGGGCCATCTTCT
>CAYGHT010000112.1:0-5370 GCA_964349755.1 uncultured bacterium | reverse complement strand
AGGTATTTCACACGCTCAAAGCCATTCTCAAGAAACGAGGCCTCTCAACCGGCGTCGGCGATGAGGGAGGCTTTGCGCCCAAGCTGGGCTCCAATGAAGAAGCCATCGAACTCATCCTCCAAGCCATCGAGCAAGCAGGCTTCAGGCCTGGAAAAGATCTCACCATTACACTTGATTTAGCCGCCTCTGAGTTTTTTAAACAAGGTCGCTATGCAGGCCGCACTCCCCGCGAACAAATCGATTTGTTGAGCAAACTCGCCGCGCGCTATCCCATCGACTCCATCGAAGATGGCCTCGATCAAAACGACTGGGCAAATTGGCGCATCCTCACAGCAGAATTAGGAGAGAAGCTCCAGCTCGTCGGTGACGATCTCTTCGTCACAAACACCCGCTTTTTGCAGCGCGGCATTGAAACCCAAGTAGCCAACGCCATCTTGCTGAAAGTCAATCAAATTGGGACACTCACAGAAACCGTTGCCGCCATCGCAATGGCCAAAAAACATGGCTACAAGACGGTGATCTCGCACCGCAGCGGCGAAACCGAAGACACGACCATTGCGGATTTAGCCGTGGCGTATGACCTCGGACAAATCAAGACAGGCTCGCTGTGCCGCTCCGAACGAGTTGCCAAATACAACCGACTGCTAGAGATTGAGGCGGAATTGGGCTCCCAAGCGCGCTATGAGTCCTGTCGTTGATTATAAAAAGTTATAACCACAGAGAGCACAGAGGACACAGAGAAAAGAGGGCACTCTGTGACAAACCCTGATCGTGAACCATTTAGGTGAAAATGAATCATGCAATCAAGCCGTCCTGAAGCCGCTCCTCAAGAAGTCTAAGTTCCTCTTGAAGCGCTTTCGGAAACCGATCGCCGAACAGCTGAAAATACGCCTTGAGCTCATCTACTTCCTTCAGCCACTCAGCTCGGGTTGTCTCAACAAGCGCCGCATTGAAATGCGTTGGAACAAAACCCACCGGCGTCATCGAAGCCTCGCCTCGACCCGAGGTTCGCTCAAAAATCCACTCGAGCACGCGGATGTTTTCCCCAAATCCTGGCCACAAATAATTGCCCTGCGCACTTTTCCGAAACCAATTCACAGAGTAAATGGGGGGAAGCTTAGTCGCTTTTTGAGCGATCGAGAGCCAATGAGAAAAATAGTCTCCCATGTGGTAGCCGCAAAATGGCAACATCGCGAACGGATCGTGGCGGAGCTTCCCAATCTCGCCTTTGGCCGCGCTCGTCGTCTCCGACGATAAGCTCGCTCCTAAAAACACCCCGTGAGCCCACGAAAATGCTTCACTGACCAGTGGAACCACCGACTTGCGCCTTCCACCAAATAGAATTGCCGAAATTGGGACGCCCTGCGGATTTTCTGCCTCCGAATCATAGATCGGGCATTGCTTCATCGACACTGTAAAACGGGCATTGGGATAGGCTGCAGGCTTTCCCGAAGCGGGATCATAGCGCTCCCCCAACCACGAAGTCAGCTCTTTAGGCACCTCTCCCATTCCTTCCCACCACACGTCGTTGTCTGCAGTCAGCGCCACATTCGTGAAGAGCGCGTCATGCGCCAGCGTACGCATCGCATTCGGATTGGTCTTCATCGACGTTCCAGGCGCAACGCCAAAATACCCCGCTTCCGGATTGATCGCCCAGAGCCGTCCATCTCGACCCACGTGCAACCATGCAATGTCATCACCCACACACTCAATTTTCCAACCCGCCACACTGGGCTGCAACATCGCCAAATTGGTTTTGCCACATCCGCTGGGAAATGCAGCCGCAATGTACTTCTTTTCTCCCCGCGGATTGGTCAGTCCTAAAATGAGCATGTGCTCAGCCAGCCATCCCTCATCGCGAGCCATAACAGAGGCAATCCGAAGTGCATGGCATTTTTTCCCAAGAAGCGCATTCCCCCCATACCCGCTGCCAAACGAACAAATCTCCCGATCTTCTGGAAAATGAACGATCCACCGATTCGACGGATTGCAAGGCCACGCAGGGTCCTGCTGCCCTGGCTTCAATGGAACGCCCACCGAATGGAGTCCTTTGACAAATGGCTTGTGATGACACCCGTTCAGCACCTCAGGCCCCATGCGAGTCATCAGATGCATGTTGAGCACGACATACGGCGAGTCAGTCACCTCAACTCCCAGCTGAGAAAATGGACTCCCCACCGGCCCCATACAATAGGGAATCACGTACATCGTGCGTCCCTCCATGCATCCAGAAAAAAGCCCCTGCAACAGAGCCCTCATCGAGCTCGGCTCTTTCCAATGATTCGTCGGCCCCGCGTCTTCTTGCCGCTTCGAGCAAATGAACGTATTCTCCTCAACGCGCGCCACATCCTCTGGATCCGAACGGCACCAATAACTGCGCGGCCTCTTTGCCGGGTTCAAAGGAACCAACGCCCCAGCCCGAACCATGTTCGCCGCAATCCAGTCGAACTCCGCTTGACTCCCATCGCAGATGTGCACGTCTTTTGGGAGGCATCGCACTCGAACAGCTTCGATCCACTGCGAAAAGGTTTGGGCGGTTGTTTTCATCTGGTTATGCATCGAGATAGAGTGTTTGCCGATTTTTTATCCATACAATTTGAGGTCTATTGAAAAGAGTCGCAAACCCACTCCGAGCGGGCTGGCTCAAATAAAACCGATACTGGAAATTGAAACAGCGCTCAAATGAGATCGACATAACCTTCGAGAAAATCGGCCGTTTTTGCAAGAGAGTGTTTTCTGAGAATATCGAGGTACTGCTCCGGCGTTTTCGGAGGCTTCTTTAGCGATTGCCGAATCCTCTTAATTGCGGCAAGAAATGCGCCGTGTTGGAGATCGCTCTGATTGAGAAAAAAGTCATCCGGATGTTGCGCTTCGATTCCAAATTCCTTGAGCACCGCAGCCGGAAAATCTTTGAGATTGTAGGTGACAATCAGCTGCGCTCGACTCTTGATCGCCGCAGCTAAAACATGGGCATCGCCCGGATCGGGCAAATCGAATGTTTTACGAAGCGCTTCATATCCTTCAACGAGACAGTCCTCCACGCTCTGGTTGATGCATTCACGAGTCCTTTCAAGCTTTTTGAGACTGAGATCGGGTCTTTTGATCAAAAGATTGCGAATCCATTCGTCATGGATTTGATTCGTCCATTTCGCTTGATATAGCTCGCTCACTGCCAGCTCGATCACTAAATCCCTCGTACACGCTGAATACAGCACACAAGCGTCGAAAAGAGCTATAAAACCAGCGAACATCAGTACCCAAGATCTAAGTCCTGCGCTTCTTCAGTCAATTCTTCGCGCATCTTTCGACTTCTTTCCTTTGATTTTTCCTTATACTTAAGAATATCTTCAAATAAAATGCGTCGATGCCTTCCCACTCGCCGAAAGGGAATGCGCTCTTCCTCAAGAAGCTGAATCAGATAAGGTCTGGAAACATTCAGAAAGTTCGCAGCTTCCTGCGTGGTCAATTCTGCATGGAAGGGCACAAGGGTCACCGCATCGCCTTTAGCGATGTGGACAAGCATGCGAAAAACTAGATCGACAATCGTAGGCGTTAAGAAAAACTCGATCACTTCACGTCCATTGAAGCGCTTCAGTGAAAACTGAATGTCCTTTTTCCCATCGCCAGATAGAAATGTGCTCATCTGCAAGGACGCCTTCTCAGCCAAGGCAATGTCATGCGTCTTAGGCAAAAGCGGCGAGGAAGCAGTCATATTCATTCTCCCAGGTTTCACCTCAGGATGGCAATTATTCGAAATAATCGCAACGACCGTTCAGATGCACCACTTAAGTCCCACACTATTCCCCGGGTAAAACGTGGCAATTCCCACGTTTTACCCTGGGAATAGTGTGGGAGCTGCCACGTTTTACCCCGGGAAAATCGTGAATCTGGTACACTAAAACCATGAAGAGAGACCTCTATAAACAGCTGCTTCAGTGGAAGAAAAGCACTGACCGCCAGCCACTTCTGCTTCAAGGAGCCCGACAAGTAGGCAAGACTTACCTATTGAAGGAGTTTGGGACTCGAGAATTTACCAACTACTGCTACATCAATTTTGAAGAAATGCCGAGCTGCAAGGCCTTCTTTGAGGCAGACTTGAAGCCGCATCGCATTGTGCAAGATCTCGAAATCCACTTAGAGATGAAGATCGATCCTGCGACGACCCTGATTATTTTCGACGAAATTCAACAGTGTCCCAACGCCTTGACGAGCTTGAAGTATTTTTGCGAAAACGCTCCAGAGTATTTTGTGGCTGCGGCTGGATCGCTGTTGGGAGTGAAATTATCCGGCGCTCGAGGCTTTCCTGTTGGGAAAGTGCATTTTTGCCAGCTTTTCCCAATGAGCTTTTTTGAGTTCCTCAGTGCGATTGGCAAACCCTCTTTAAGAGCGATGCTAGAGGGAATAAACGCCTTCGAGCCGATTGCAGAGCCTCATCATCAACAACTCCTAGAGTTGCTTAAACTCTACTTCTACGTGGGAGGAATGCCTAAACCTGTCTTGCGCTACGTACAAACAGGCGATCTCGATGTGGTGCGAGAAACACAAGAGGATATCTTGAAGGCGTACGTGCACGACTTTGCAAAACACGCGCCTGCTTCTCAGGTCATGAAAATCACCCAAATCTGGGATTCTATCCCCCTTCATCTGGGAAGGGAAAATAAGAAATTTATCTTTTCCGCCATCAAAAAAAGCGCTCGCGCTCGAGAGTACGAAGAAGCGCTGCAGTGGCTTTTGGATGCGGAATTGATCGTTCGGGTTCAACAAGTCAGCACCCCAAAATTGCCACTCAGCGGCTATGGAGATCAAGAGGCGTTCAAGGTTTATCTTCTCGATGTGGGTTTACTTGGAGCCATGTGCCGCCTCCCCGCTCGCGTCATCGTGGAAGGCGATCAGCTCTTTGTGGAATTTAAAGGCGCGTTCACAGAAAACTACGTCGCGCAAGGCTTGAAAGCGGCCTTGGGACGCTCGCCCAACTATTGGACAAGCGAAGGAGAGGCGAAAGTCGATTTCCTCATAGAATCGCAAGGAAAGCTCTTTCCATTGGAAGTAAAGTCGGGCACTTCAAAGAAGAAAAAGAGCCTGTTAGTCTACGGGGAAAAATACCACCCGCCTGCACTCTCGCGCACCTCCTTAATGAACTTAAAAAAAGACGGCGAGCTCTGCAATTATCCGCTGTACCTTGTGAGTCGATTTCCCATGGAACCTGAAGCAATCAATTGAGGTATACACGTATGTCCAGAGAGTATGGACATACTTGCAAGCTCGCCGCTTAAAATAAATTCATGATAAAGGCGGCAACCATTTCCCTAGCGTTCAATCCACTCGATCAGGCATTCTAGCCCCCGCTTTTACTGGAGAACTTGGGAGGAA
>CAYGHT010000111.1:0-5373 GCA_964349755.1 uncultured bacterium | reverse complement strand
GTTGAGGAAATTATGAATATTAATACTGCTCTCCCACACCAATGGCGCGACCTCGCAACGCTCGAAGCGCGCGTCAACTCCGGCAATCTTCTAGCCAATGAGCTGGAGGCGATTGCTGAAGAACTCACCCCATTTTTCCACAGCACTTCTGCCAAAACGCGGCAAGTTGCACATCAAATTTTTGACGCAATCGTGCACGCAAAGCACGCACTGCTCGAGCGCGACATTCGCTCAACGAGCCAAATCGAACGGCTCCAAACGCAAATACAGACTTTATGGCTCACGAGGGAAGAATTAACTCCCGAAGAGATCGCTGAGGAGCTCGTTGCTCTAGTTCAACAGTTCGAACAAATCGAGCCTCCCGCCTCTGCCCACGTACGCTCTCGGCTCACCGAAGCGGCAACTGAGCTCGAACGGCTCAAGTTTCACTTCATTTTTCCCATTGCCGATGAGCTGCTGGCAACCGGCTCGTTTACGCAAGCGCTGACTGATCTCGCTCACGCTGTGCGCGAGACCAACAGCACAAAACCGCTCGATGAGCTCACGCCCACTCAGCGAAACGAGATCCTCGCTCTGGTCGGCAATCCACAGGGCCTCAGCCCCGAAGGGTTAGCCCACGCCATTGAAGGCTACCTCCTGGCTCTTCAAACCCAAACAAACATCGCCCAAGCGATCTACTCAGGACACCTCGAAGAGGGGCTAAAAGGCCTGATGCAGCTGCCAGAAACCGTCCAAACGGCCATCGACCAACTGGTCTGGGACGCGGCAGGAGGCGAAGCGCTCGACCCCCTATTTCCTCAGTCTCAAGAGCTGATCGCGGCGGCAGTGCTCCAGTCGGTAGAGCAGCGAATGGGATATAACGACGAGATGTAAGCGAATTTTTCGCATCACGAAAATGACAAATGTCGTTTTCGTGATGCGATTTTTGGAGGAATTTTCGCATCATGAAAATGACATTCGACTTAAATCACACAAGATAAGTTGATTACACTACGCTCGAGAAGCGTCCGTATTCCGTCAGGTACTGATCAAACACTGCCGCGATGAGGCGGATGAAGAGCTGGCCGTGGGGCGTCGCTTGGAGTGTCTCGCCGCTCTCTTCGACAAGGCCTTCAACGCATAAACGTCGAATGCCGCTCTCCTCACGGGCAAAATGGACGTCGAAAGCGACTCCAAAGCGCACTTGGAATTCCCGTTTGTCGATGTGAAACGAGCACATCCATCGCTGAATGACCCAGCGGCGTAAAATATCTTCTGGCTTGAGCACAAAGCCGCGAAACACAGGCAAATGACCTTTTTTGAGTCGCTCGCTATATTCGTCGATGCTCTTGACGTTTTGAAACCACACCCCTTCGAGAAAGCCAATAGCCGTCATGCCAAAGCCCAAAATGTCTTCTGCGAGCCCGACTGAGTACCCTTGGAAATTGCGATGCAGCGTGCCTTGGGCGTAGGCTAGGAAGAGCGAATCGGTGGGCCGTGCGAAATGATCCATGCCGATGGGGACATATCCAGCTTCAAGAAATGCAGCTCTTGCCTCGAGATAAATTTGAATTTTCTCTTCGGGACTCGGCAAATCCTCTTCTCGAATGGCGTTTTGATGTTTTTTAAGCCAGGGGAGCCTCGCGTAAGAAAACAGCGAGATCCGATCGGGCAGCAATTCGATGAGGGCCCGCGCCGTTTCCCGAAACGATGCGGCTGTCTGAAGGGGAAGTCCGTAGATGAGATCGATGTTGATTCCGCCAAAGCCGAGCTCTTTGGCCCGCTCGTAGGTCTCCACGGTCATCGCACGGCTCTGCCGCCGCTTTACCGCCTCTTGCACGCGCGGATCGAGATCTTGCACCCCAAAGCTCACGCGATTAAATCCAAGCGCGCGGAGGGCGCGAAGCTTCTCTCCCCCATCTGCACTCACTGTCCTTGGATCCACTTCGATGGAAAGCTCCGCATCTGCTTCAAAACTGAATGAAGCGCGAAGCGTCTGCATCAATCGCTCGAATTCTTCGACACTTAAAGATGTGGGGGTTCCGCCGCCAAGATGCAATTGCGAAACATGGCGGCGCGTGCGGAAACTGCTCGCTGTGAGCGCAATTTCTTGGTGTAGCCACTCGAGATACGCCGTTTGCTTTTCCGGTCTCCGATTGAGCACCACCGAGCACCCACAGAAAAGACACATCGTTTTGCAAAAGGGGATGTGGAGGTAGAGCGAAAGGGGCTTGGGTGTCGCATCAAACGCACGGAGGCGTTCTTGCAAGGCGGCTTCTTCCATCGCATAAAACTGAGGCGCTGTCGGATAACTTGTGTAGCGCGGAACCGGGCGGTTCCATTTGGCAAATAGGGCGGGGTCGAGGGATTGTGTGTGCGTCACAGCGCGAGGATTGTACTCGTGGGCTATAAAATGACGCAATCAGGACAATGTCGGCCACTATTCTCTTTCTCTTTTGCGAACTGCAATAGATCCGCAATGCTTAACGTTCGTAGTGATGAAGGCGCAGGATCTTTCGACGGCGTGGCTGGCGACGTTGTAGATGTTGGCGCTTGCGCAGATGTCGGAGTTTGAGGCTGCGACAGCGGAGCTGGAGGCGCGGGGCTATTCGACAGCGCAACTGGCGGCGTCTGGGACGTCGCTGAAGCTTGCGCAGATGTCGGAGTTTGAGGCTCCGACATCACAACTGGAGGCGCAGGGCTATTCGACAGCGCAATTGGCGTCGACGTCTGGGAAGTCGCTGGAGCGCGCGCTTCTACTGGAGACTGCAGCGATGCAGACGTAGAGACGGGGGGATCGGAAATGGTGATGCGAGTCGACGAAGATGGCGTCTGGTCTGTTTTCATCCGGTGGGACATTGGAGATGACGTGCTGGGGGTTGCAGGTCGGGCTTGCGAGGTTGTTGTGGTTGTGAACGTGCTCGTCGAGGTGCTCGTCTGGATCGGAGCGGATACCCGCTGGACAGAGGCGGCAACCTTCGATTGCTTGGAGTCGTCATTCTTAGGAGATGGAGGTGCTAGAATCAGCGGATCATCAGCAAGCGCATTCTGAATTGGAGTACGACCAAAAAGCCCATCCTTATTCTCTCGGCAAAACTCGAAAAACTGCTGCCCTTGAATCGGAATGTTTTTCGAAGGACGCCAAGGTGAAGAAACTTCCCTGCAAATTTCTTTTGCTTTCTCAATTAGACCAACTACCGTTTTTACTTTGTCAAAATGCACAAAAGCACCTGGAGCGACCATTCCAGCACCGCACCCAAAAATCGCGGCTCCAGGCCCCAGTGCTAATGTTGCATAACCTGCTCCCGCAAGTCCGCCGGTAAGCACGCCGAGGCTCGCTCCCAATGAGGGTTCAACTTCTTTCATACATTGTGTAAATGCTTCTTCGAGGAGTCTGGCTTCCAGGGCACTGATCTTATGGGTCTGCGGCTCCACGCGGCTTGCATAATTCTGGCATCGCGCTTCTGAGTGCCGAAGCTTTTCGTTTAACTCAATTTCTATGGCTTGTGATTTTGTAGATTGCCCTTCCAGGACCCTAACTCGCGCTTGTAAATCTGCTTGTGCAGTCGCCTGGCGAAGCTTCTCTTGTGATTCTTGGAGAAGTCTGCTTGTCTTTTCTGCATTTATTTTTTTGACTTCCTCTTCAAGGTTGGTAAGCTGACGATATAATCTGAGGATAAGAGCTTCTTTCTCATCACCTCGATCCATTATAGGAGCGGTCATAAAATTTCCTTATTCTTGAAGGTCTGCGAGCTGCACTGCGAAACTAGCCATCTCGAACGAACGCGCTGCAACAGTCATCGCGTGCTGTAGAATGATCCTGTTTGGATCTTTTTCAGAACGCTTGTCAATTTCGCGCTGCAATATCTCGCTACATTCCACATGAGCCTGAGCGTGTTCGCGAAGCATTGGAGCATACGAGCTTGTTGAACTTCGTTGAATTGCACGAGCTTGTGGAGCCAGCCGAAGGACGAGCGCGCGAGTCGATGCGCTACTCACCGCTGGTTTGCCTATGTTTTCGAAGACATGTTGTCCGTTTTTTCGTGCTACTTCGAGGACGATCTTACACGCATGCTCTTCAGAAAACGCATCCACTGCATTCTGTAAAATGTGAGCGCATTGTCCATGAGTCAGAGCGTGTTGATTGAGTAATTGGGTGTACAAGTCGGATAAATTTTGTTTAGCCCCGTGAGCTGTGATCACTGCTTGATGTACTTTTGTAAAAGCATTGAGATAAGGAAAGAGCGCTTGAACCGCATCAGAAATTGCGCGAGCTTTTGAGAGCTGAAGATTTGCGCTTTCTGCCTCAGCGCGCAGTCGAGCTTGTGCTGAAACCTCAGCAAGCTGTTGAGTCCGCAATTTGCTCAACTCTGTTTGTTGACGCACTTGTAGCTCTAGATCGCTCTTCTGAATGTCTCTTGCAAGCAATTTCCCTGACAGCTCGACGACCGTCGCATTGTATGCTTGCACGGTCTGTTGACCTTTCACGACTTGAGCCTGGAGCGTTTGCTCTCGCCGAGCTGCCCAGAGATCGCACCACCAAACACGCGCGTAGAGCACAACCCGCTCTCCATGGCAAGCAAAGAAGGGGAAGACGCACCCGACCACGCGGGTCACTCCGAAAACGCTCGCTGAAAACAGAAACGCTCCCTTCGTAGCGCTCCAAACCCAACAAACGCCGCCCCCTAGTCGCTGGAAAAAGTGGCGTAAACAGGCGTATGCCTCGCTGAGAATTTTGGTTAACTCAAGGGTCGACTTGGGCGGAGTGGAACCTTTGCTCTGAGCGGCAGGAGATTGAACAACACAAGTAACACTCGACATAGCACTCTCCTCTAAAAGCCAACGATGCTACTCGAACCGCTCGCAATCTGACAACAAATTTTTTAAATTGCTCTCACACAGCGAGCTCTCTACAATCAAGAGGCATGCTCTTCGTTTCACTGCCACGCCTCGATCTTCTCTCTTCAGTGCCGAGCGACGTCGATGGAGTCGAGCTGCGGCTCGACTTGATGCGCTCCATCGATTTCGACGCCATTCGCTTGGCGCTCCAGGGCCCGCATCCGATCATGCTCACGCTGCGCGGCGCATCGAGCGCGCACGAGACGCTTCTTGAGGAGCTGCTGGCGCTCGCGCCTCCGTTTTTCGATCTGGATTGCTCGATGCGGCCCGCTTTTCTTGAGCGAATGCTTGGGTCCCACCCGGCCACCAAGTTCGTCCTCTCTAGCCACGATGCGGCGCATCCAATGCGCTATCCAGCGTACACGTACAAGATCGCTACGACGACTCACTCAACCCTCGACGCCCTGCGGCAGCTCGTCTTTGCAAAACGGCATTCGAATGAGCCAGTTGCAAAAGTCCTGGCCTCAGAAAAATCGATGATTTTGAGCCAGTTTG
>CAYGHT010000110.1:0-5392 GCA_964349755.1 uncultured bacterium | reverse complement strand
GGCTCGTAGTGTGGTTGGTTGGATCTGGGTATAGTTTACTCAAGAACTCAAAGATTCAGTGGCTAAATTTTTCTCGACGATTTGACATTCCGAGCCAAGAAATTCCAGAGCTCAGAGCGGCTACTGTCACGTACAACATGCTTGCGCTGGAACCCGATGCTTCTGCTGTGAAGGACGAATGCGCGATCTGTCTCGAAAAACAAACAGACATGGCTTTTTGTACAAACCATGTGTTCCATAAAACGTGCATGGGACAGGTTGCCGTCACAAAAAGCGAAGACTTTATCAACGGCTTGCAAATTATTAAACGACAAACCGAGCATCATACAAACGGAATTCATACCGGCACATCCTACAGCTACGAAGTGACTGTACCTGAACAAAATTTCCCTAACTGTCCCAAATGCCGAGAATTTCCCCTCCCAAATAGTTGCGACATGGTGATGCATGAGCATCTCGGAGACCGTACAGCCAAGGTCACCATCGAACGGCCGAAAGACAATCAATCCCTCTTCGAGAAGGTTTATGCGGCATACAACACCGTGCAGGCAGCTTTGGGTCATCTGCAGCAATATCCGGAACTGGTTGCAGGCATTTACAGGGTTCAGCAAGCGCTGATGATCACCGATGTCTTGGGACTTCTTGGAACCGCGTATTACTTGCAGAAGCGGGTAGCTGAAAAATGGAAGATCTCACCAGAAAACATGAAGAAGTTTCGAATTGCCGCCGCCGTGACGCTTGTTGCCGTGGGAGCTCTTTCGTATTTGGCCGTGCTCCAGATCAATGCGTATTTGCAATCGGCCCTCGTGCTGAAAGACATTTTGGCTCAGCTAGAACTTTCCCCCGACATCTTGAAAACAATCGATGTGAAATGGGCTTCTGCAGTCATCCTGCAATCCTTGTACTTGACGCGCATGACGATGAGTGTAGCTCTCGCCTATTTCTCGGAGCAGCGCATGCTCAGCTTGTGGAATGCAGCCGCTCAAGCGTTCAGCTTTGGAGCCATTTCGCGGTTGAAGTGGGTCGAGTTCTCTCAAATCTGGAATGATTATCCGCTTAAAAAAATATTCGCCGAAGGAGGGACTCATACCAGCTATTTGAACGAGAAGTCTCTTCCCAGCTTCACGGTCAAATCGGAATTCCTGGTCAATACTTCGTGTGCGAAAGATCCCGATCACATGAAATCTGTTCTGAAATCGATTTACGGCTACATGTCGAAAGTGCTCGACAAAAGCTTCTGGAATCGATACTGGAACGTCACCTACACGAACGGGATCCCAACCAGTCGAACACTTTCCTATTCGGTGGGCCTCCAAAGCACCCCAGTTCTCCCCTGTGATTGCACCTTGTCATCCAACTTAACTGGTCTCAGCATGAGTGGGCGAGATGCAGACTACGGCCTTTGGGCTAACTTCAATCTCGATCGGTAAAATTCTCTGGCAACAATTTAGGCCTTCTCCTTAAACTGCATAGAGAATGAAGAGAAAGATTCTCGTGACGGGTGCCTCTGGGCTAGTAGGCACGGACCTTGTCCTTGCCCTCCAGAAGAAGATAGGCCAAGAGAACGTAGTCGCCTTAGAAAGACATCAAGCACACCCCTCTTTTCAGGGGATTTTGGAGCTTGCCGATGTCCGCGACGGCGATCACTTGGAATCGCTCATCAAAAAATATCAGATCACAGAAGTGTACCATCTTGCGGGGCTACTCTCTGCGGGAGGAGAAAAGGACCCGGACCTCGCTTGGGATGTGAACGTCAATGGACTTCGCAATGTCTTGCGTCTCGCTGTCAAGCATCAGCTCAAGGTTTTTTGGCCGAGTTCCATCGCCGCGTTTGGCCCTACCACTCCCAAAGAACAAGTCCCTCAGCACACTCTCCTGGAGCCCACGACGATGTATGGGGTCAATAAGGTCACAGGGGAGCTCTTATGTCAGTATTTTTTCACCAAGTTTGGAGTGGATGTGCGCAGCCTGCGCTATCCAGGCCTTCTCGGCTATAAGGCGCCTCCTGGAGATGGGACCACCGAATACGCCATTCACATCTTTTATGGGGCCATTCAGCACAACCATTACGTCTCCTACATCGATCGAGGCTCGGTCCTTCCCATGATGTACATGGACGATGCGATTCAAGGCACCATCGCGCTCATGGAAGCGCCTAAAGAGCGGATCTCGGTTCGGATGGGCTATAACTTCTCCGCCATTCAATTTGCCCCCGAAGAGCTCGTCGAAGAAATCAAGCGGCATCACCCTAACTTTACCTGTGAATACCGCCCCGATAGCCGTCAGAAGATCGCCAACTCGTGGCCCCGCACAATCGACGACTCGCAGGCGCGCAACGATTGGGGCTGGTCCCCCTCCTACGACTTAAAAAAACTCACCGCGCTCATGTACGAACAGATCAAGAGAAAATGCCGTGGGTAAAAAACGCTTTCTAGAGACGCTCCATCAAGAACTATCTCGCATTGGACAGGCAAAAACATCCAAGCGCTTTGAACAAGTGATCGAAGGCTTTACCAAAGGCCCCTCTCCTCAAGCTCTGATTGCAGGCAAGCCTTATCGCGTCTTTAATTCAAACGACTATCTTGGACTCCGTTTTCATCCCGCCCTTAAAGCCGCCGAACACGCCGCCTCGGAGCGCTTCGGCACAGGCCCAGGCGCCGTTCGCTTCATCTCTGGCACGCTCAAGGTCCATCGAGAGTTAGAGCGCGCCCTCGCATCCTTTCATGGACGCGACGACGCCATCGTGTTTTCAAGTGCATTTGCGGTCAATCTCGCCGTGTTGTTTTGTCTCATCAAAGGACAAGCAGCCGATTCGGTCGTCAGCGGCAACACGCTCGTCATCTCCGATGCGCTCAATCACAGAAGCATCATCGATGGCATTCGCGTTTCGAACCTGCCCAAAGAGCAGCGGGTTCTCTTCAATCACCTCGATCTAAACGACCTCGACCGAGTTTTATCTGAGAAAAGGGGCTCGTTTCAGCGCGCCATTGTAGTGACAGACGGCATCTTCTCGATGCTTGGAGAAGCACAAGACCTAAAAAAAATGCGCCAAGTAATCGACGCTCATGAAGCCCATTTTCCAGAGGGCATTTGGCTCGTCGTTGACGATGCGCACGGCATTGGAGCATTTGGCAAAACAGGCCGCGGCGTGGAAGAGGTCTTCCATGCAAAAGCCGATGTCCTCATCGGCACATTGGGAAAAGCCTTTGGAGCGGATGGCGGCTACGTCACAGCCGACCAGACAGTCATCGATTATTTACGCGAATCTGCCGCGACCTACATCTACTCCAATTCGATTTCTCCAGGCACAGCGGGAGCGGCGCTCGCCTCCGTAGAGCTCGTCCAGACAACCGCTGGAGAAAAGCTCCTCGCGCAGCTTAGCGCTAACCGAGAGCACTTTCAAAAAGAGATGCAAAAGATAGGCTGCACATTTGCAGCCCATTCAATCCATCCGATTCAACCGATCCTCCTTGGAGACGCTGGAAAAACAACAGCATTCAAAGAGCAGCTATTTAAAGAGGGGATTTTGGTGACCAACATCAACTACCCCGTCGTTCCTAAAGGACGCGACGAAATTCGGGTCCAGATTTCCGCCGCTCACACCCACGAAGATCTCAGCACATTTGCCGATTGCTGGAAAAAGATCGCTCATTAGCGCAACTTTCGGGTCTATTGCGCAACTTTTGGGCTTATTGCGCAACTTTTTGGCCTATTGCGCAACTTTTCTTGCGCAATAGACCCGAAAGTTGCGCAATGGTTTGAATATTCTTTAAATATGCACGCCAGCATCTTCGGCTTGTTCGTTGGGTTACTTTCTAAACAAATCAGAATGAGTTCCTGTCCGGATGTAGGTGATCTCTTTGCTGGTTGCCTGATAAATCAAAAGCCAGTCTGGTTCTATATGACACTCTCTGTGATTGACATATTCTCCAGTTAGTTTGTGATCTTTGAACTTATGGTCAAGCGCTTCTTCATTGGCCAATTTCGTCATGATCGTTTTGAGTTTGCGCATGTCTCGGCCACGCTTTTCAGCTAATTTGGCGTCTCTTTTAAATTGGCTAGTTCTTGTTGGCGCTAACACTAGATTCCTAAATCATCAAACAAATCTTCCAAGCTATCGAATTTCTTGGTTCCTTTCCTTGTTTCAGATTGTTTTATGGCTTTTTTTGTCACCTGATTGGGCTTTCTCTGCATGAACGCTTCAACACTCATGAGAACAAGATCCTTCATGGAAGTTCCAATCATTAATGCCGCCATTTTTAAGCGTTTATGATCTGTTATTGGCAAGTCAATCGTTAGTCTAGAAATTTTTGCGGTCATAATTCCTCCTCTGAAGCCTTTGCATTATATAAAGAAATAAAGAAATAAAGAAAGCTTTGCAAGAAAATGTTTAGAACTGAACCGTTTAGGTATGCACATCCCGGTACACATCGCTCTTCTTACGCCCCAATAACTTCGCAGCCAGCTTGACCGCCTCCTTCATCGACGCTCCATGAAGCTCCACCAGCAATTCCACGAGCTCCTCCACCGGCATTTTCTCTTCCGGCAGCTTGCCTCCTGCGATCACTAAGCACACCTCGCCCCGAACGCCTGCCGTCCGGTAGTGTTGAAGCACTTCCGTCACGGACCCCCGCTTGCACTCCTCGAAGGTTTTTGTCATCTCGCGTGCCACGGCGACAAGACGCCCTTCGTCGAGCTCAGCGAGCATTTCAAGCGTCTCCACAAGCCGGTGCGGAGATTCGAGCAGCACCGTCGTGCCAGGATAATTCATCGCGGAGCGTAGCAGAGCATCAGAGCCCGACTTGGGCAAAAACCCAAGACACTGAAAACGGGTCGTCTCAAAGCCCGAAAGAATGAGCGCCAAAATGGGGCTGCAAGGCCCAGGAACAGCCGTGAAGGGGAGCCCTTCCGCAATGCACGCCTGAACGAGCAGCGCTCCAGGATCATTGATGCACGGTGTCCCCGCATCGGAAATGAGCGCCCACGACTCGCCCCGCCGCAGCTTCTGTAAAATAAACTCCAATTCCTTTCGCTCATTGAACTTGTGATGAGCCAGAAGGGGCTTCTGGATGTTGTAGGCCTTAAGCAAAATCGAACTATGGCGTGTATCCTCGCACAAAATGCCATCCGCCGCCTGGAGGGCCGTCACCGCCCGGTAGGAGAGGTCAGCGAGGTTGCCAATGGGAGTTGCGATGAGTGTCAGCATAAATGTGGGTGTGAAGGAACGTGATGCATATACACAAACAGCCTCAAAAGTCGATTTTTGGCCGCGTCAAAGCGCCCTAAAATCGACGATCGCAAATTGCCCTGTATTTACTAATACAGAGCAACTTGCGAAGCTTCGCGGTCGTCGATTTTCGGGCACTTTCACGCTAGCCAAAAACCGCCCTTT
>CAYGHT010000109.1:0-5480 GCA_964349755.1 uncultured bacterium | reverse complement strand
CCTTGGGACCATAAAACCGGTAAAACAACTTTTTTCCTGTGCTTTTCTGCCGATATTGGTACTCTCCCTCTCGGATGAAATCCCAAAATGCCTTCACAAAATTGGCATTTAAAGCTTCAACAGAAAGCACGATGTCCAAATCGACTGTTTTGCGAAAAAGAAAGCCTCTTTCTTCCATCGCCAATGTGCAAGCAGCCCCGCCGATCAACACATAGTTTTCTGCAAAGCGCGAAAATCGATCTTTGAATAAGCTCAATCCCTTCATTCTTTTCCTCTCCTCCACATTTCTTCCAATGCGATCTCGATTCGTTCATCGCCAATTTCCCTCAAGCTTAAATGCAATGAAAAAGGATCCACCATTCCATTTTTTGCAAAGAGAAAAGGATCGTAGCTCCAGACTTCAATTTCCGCATCCGCCTCTTCTGCGTTGGGAAGAATGTGGAGATATCGGGGTTGCTGCAACGACTGCCATTTCTGTAGGTTGACTGCATAAATTGGATAATCTGGGCCCGATAGCATCGAGCGTTCCGACAATGCGCTTTCTCCGGCTAACGCCTTTTCTTGTTTGATCTGACCAAACCCCTGTTGGCTCAACTTCACCCAGAATCGCTTTTTCACAGGAGTTCTAAGGAAGGGCAGCGCTTGTTTCCAAATTTCAAACGAATCCTCCACAAAACGAAGCCGTCTTTCTCTTCCCTCTCGAGCAACCTGGCCAATTCCCAATGACTCCAGTTCGTTGAGCGCTCGAGTCATGGTCATAGGAGCATAGTGGAGGCGCTGGGCCAATTCTAAAGAAATAAAATTCCATTGGCGATGAACCATTGCATAAATGATGATTGCCTGTGCAGAGGGGGATAGCTGCTTGTTCAAAGTAGCTGGAGACATCTGCCCACGAATACGCCTTTCCGTCCAATCAATTCCCATTTTCGGCAGATGAATCTGACGGCCCGGAATCACAAATTGCACTCCATGCGTGAGAAGCCTTTGGCGATTGTGCGGAAAGATGGCGGATGCTAGATAAATGCACGGCAATCCAGTTATTTCCTGCATGTACGACAGCTGTTTATAAATCGCCGCTGGCGTGAGGCTCTCAGTTTCCTTCAGCACAGCCAAAAGACAAGTTTTTCCCACGATGGAGATCGAATAAAAAACGTACAGCTCTCGAAAAAAAATGGGGGCGCTGCCCGGAGACTTCCAAGCTCTTGGCTCTACCTTAAGACCCAGACTTTTCAACAGATACTGCTTAAATGCACGGATGAGACTCGAACGCATTGAGGATAACATATAATTGCATAATAACATACGAGAGTGTTATTGTGCAGTAAATTAAGTTATCATGCTTAAAATGAGCGTTTTATTTCATTAATCGCCGTGAATATTTCCGTTTCTCAAGATCGGAAAACAGAAACATTTTCCGACGTAGATGAACAGTTGCCATTTAGCGATGGTTTGCACAGAATAGATTTATGCGCATCGTTTGGCTTCTCGCTCTTTTTTCATTCACTGCTTCGTTCGCGGCCCAAGTTCTTCCTGGGGTCGAAGTCTTTTTCCAGGAAAAGCGATATGAGGCTTGGAAGGGGAAGCGGGTTGGATTGCTCACGAACCACACGGGGGTGGATCGGCAGATGCGCTCGACGGTGGAGCGATTTCTAGAGTGCGAGGGCGACTACACGATGACGGCCCTCTTTTCGCCGGAGCACGGATTGTTTGGGCAGCACTACGCTTGGGAGTCGGTGAAGCATCAGCGCCTCGGCGATCTTCCGGTTTATAGTCTTCATGGGGAAACGAGACGCCCCACGGCTGAAATGCTCGATCAGATCGATGTCTTGGTTTACGACATTCAATGCACGGGAGTGCGGGCGTATACGTATCCGACAACGCTGTTTTATATGATGGAAGCGGCGGCGAAGCGCGGCATTGAGGTGTTTGTGCTCGATCGACCAAATCCCATCAATGGATTGGTGGTGGATGGGCCGATGCTCGATGATGAGTGGCGCTCGTTCATTGGCTACATCAATGTTCCGTATTGCCACGGGATGACCATTGGCGAGCTTGCTCAATTGTTCAATGCAAATTACAAGGTCGGTTGCAAGTTGACCGTCGTGCCGATGAAAAACTGGGAGCGCAGCATGACCTTTAGCGAAACAGGACTGCCCTGGGTGCCGCCCAGTCCCAATGTCCCCGAACCAGACACCCCGCTCTATTGCCCAACCACGGGTCTTCTTGGCGAGCTCCAGATCAGCAACATCGGCATTGGCTTTAGTTTGCCGTTCAAAGTAGTGGGCGCGCCGTGGATCAAGGCAGCACCGTTTGCCGAAAAGCTCAACGCGCAAAAACTACCTGGCGTCCACTTTCAGCCCTATCACTACAAACCCTTTTGGGGCCTCTACAAAGGGATCGACTGTGAGGGCGTTTTGATTCGGATTACCGACTCCAAAATCTATCGACCGCTGGCCGTCCAGTATTTGATCTTGGGGCTTTTAAAGAGTCTGTATCCCAAAGAGTTCATGGAGCGTCTTGAAAAATCCAAGGGAGCGAAAACGCTCTTTTGCAAAGCAAATGGGTCGGAGGCCGTGTACAAAATGCTCGTTGAAGAGAAGTATCCGGCTTGGAAGTTGATCGATTGGCAAAAAGAAGAGCGCGCCGCTTTTTTAGAAACACGGGCCCCTTATTTGCTTTATACCAATCTACCGCGGTCGGTTGAAAAATAGTCTTTTTGGCTAGCCCGAGTTTACGACTTAGTTTGGCGATATGATGCAAGATTTTGCCCTACAATCGATTACATTTTTGAGCGTATTACCCATTTGGCTAAGCGCGAAAAAATGTAATCGATTGTAGGGCAAAAGGTTGTGTCAGATCGTCCAAACTAAGTCGTAAACTCGGGCTAGAGTGCAAGGTCAACCGACCGCGGTATAATCAGAAACCGGCTTTTGAGGTTGTTTGTGTATAAATTGGAGCCAACAAGTCAACTCGACTCGAAGGTGTTTCCTTTTCTGCATGGAAGTGAGCTCATTGTATGCTCTCGAGCATCGAAACGCATTCAGGCAGTGGTCCGTAGTTGGCTTGAGCGTCCAGCTTGGGAGATCGTCTTTGGGCATGCAGCTTTGTTCTGCAATCGCACGGTTGCTCGCCTGGTCGATGAGTACGCAAGCGTGATTACCACAGCGAGTTCTTATCCCTTGTACCGAAGAGCGTATGTGTGCTTAGAAGAGAGTTTTTCTGTTGAACATCTTCGCTATGCGCTTGGAGTGGAGCTGCAAGATCTCATCCGATTTCCCATGATCGATGGCCTTCATCTGGCGAAACACTCACCAATCGGCACTAACCGATCGAGACTTGTCCCAGGCGATCTTGTGGCAGACAACAAAGCCTATGCCATCATGAAGCGTGTATCCTCAACGGATCGCAATTGGACGATTGCTTTTAGCACTTGCAAGAAGAAGGGGAAGCGGATCGTAAGCTTTATGGTTGTGGAAGTCTTCCGCTTAGGAGGGACCAAAAACAGTGGTTTCGCATGGGAGCGGCAGATTGAAAAAAGAGAAAAAGGCAAGATACAGAGCGTCGAGAATATGGGGCGATTCTGGACGACTGATGCATGGCATGGAGCGCAGCTGATGTTTGATTGCGAGACTTTAAGCCATGACAAAGAAGAAAAAATCGCTCCTTACGAACTGCCCACAGCTAAAGAGCCAGCTGCAAAAGTCCTGCCCCCAGCAAAATCGCCCTTTTGAGCCATTTTGCCCTCCGGGCCGGTTCGCTTACGCTCACTTGGCTTCGCTACTTGCGATAAGTCCACAGGACCTTCTCGTGTTTTCGCAAGCCCCACCCTAGGGGCCCTACTCGGATTGAGTATGTGCCCCTAGGGCTGGGTGGCGAAATGGCTCAAAATCATCGATTTTTCTGAAGGCCGACTTTTGCAGCTGGCTCTGAATTTTAGCAATTCAGCGGTCTGTGTGCTAAAAACTCACACCTCACCCTTGACGAAAAGCATTCTATCCAGGTAGGATCGCGACTTCATTTCAACCTCAATCAGGAGTCTTTTATGACTGCAAAGAAAATCAGGCCGCTGGGCAATCGACTCGTCGTTCAACGACATGTTGCAACTGTTTCTAAGGGCGGTATTTTGTTGCCCGAATCGGCGCAAGAAAAGCCTCGCTTAGGGAAAGTATTGGCCGTTGGCCCGGGTAAGACCGACGACAAAGGGCACCACCATCCGATGGAACTTAAAGTGGGCGACGAAGTGCTGTTTTCTTCCTATGCAGGCACTGAATATAAGGCGGACGATCAGGAGATGTTGATCCTGGCAGAAGATGACATTCTCGCAGTGAAACGATAGGAGATGACCCATGGCTAAAATGCTCCAGTTTCATGAAGATGCCCTGAAATCGATTCTCAAAGGGGTTAGAACCCTTGCCAAAGCAGTCATTGTGACTCTTGGACCCAAAGGGCGCAACGTCGTGATCGCCAAAGAATATGGCCCTCCGCTCTCCACAAAAGATGGCGTCACAGTGGCGAAAGAAATCCAACTGAAAGACAAATTCGAAAATATTGGAGCGCAGCTGGTGAAAGAAGCCGCTTCAAAGGCGTCCGATGTCGCAGGAGATGGTACGACGACGGCAATTGTGCTGGCCGAAGCGATTTTTGCGGAAGGAGTCAAGAACGTTGCCGCGGGAGCCAATCCAATGGAACTAAAGCGGGGCATCGAAAAGGGCGTAAAAGCAATCCAAGAGGCGCTCGACAAGCTTGCCCAGCCGATCAAAACACCTGAAGAAATCCGACAGATTGCGACCATTTCAGCGAATAATGACTCGAATATTGGAGCCATCATCAGCGAAGCGATGCAGAAGGTGGGCAAAGATGGAATTGTGACGATTGGCGAGGCGAAGGGGATCGAGACCGTGCTCAACGTCGTAGAAGGGATGCAGTTCGACAAGGGATATTGTTCACCCTACTTCATTACGAACGGAGAGAAGATGCGCGTCGAATTCGACAACGCTGCAATCCTCATCACCGATAAAAAGCTCTCCAGTGCAAAACAGATCGTTCCATTTCTTGAGAAGATGGCGCTTGTAAAACGTCCGCTTCTTCTCATCGCAGAAGATGTGGAAGGCGAAGCGCTCGCAACCCTGGTCGTAAATAAAATTAAGGGAGGCCTTCCCGTTGTTGCAGTCAAAGCCCCCGGATTTGGAGATAGCCGGAAAAACCTTCTCGAAGATCTCGCAATTCTCACCGGTGCATCCATTGTGTCCGACGAACTTGGGAAAGATCTGGAGAAAGTGGGACCTGAAGTTCTAGGGAGCGCCAAAAAAGTCGACGTTTCGAAAGAGGACACAACCATCATCGATGGCGCTGGCAAGCCGAAAGAAATCCAAAAGCGAATCGCGCAAATTCGGCATGAACTAGCAGTCTGTAAATCCGACTATGAGCGCGAGAAACTCGAACAGCGCCTTGCAAAGCTTGCAGGCGGTATCGCCGTCATC
>CAYGHT010000108.1:0-5634 GCA_964349755.1 uncultured bacterium | reverse complement strand
AATTTTACCAGGGCGGGCAATTTTTTTGTGAGTAAAAAACTTTATCGAGGTTCTTACCCGCCATAGCGACAGAGGACTCACTAGCTATAGCTAGCGGAACCATATGTGTAGTCCAAGCTGCGTAGGGTTTGTCTCATTGTACGAACTTCCGCGAAAGAAAAGCTGGGCACCGCATAACTTGCAATCATGGGAATCAGATCTCGCATGTCAGCAAGCGCCGGAAGTGCACGTATTTGCTTAAGATATGAAGCAAAACATCGGTCATGATAGGCAAGTAAAATGTTATGAGCCGTTCGACTGTCGCCTGTACTCGTAGCTGTGGAGCGATCATCCACCAGTTTTCCCTGAAGATACGCACTCGTCGGTTCACTCGTTGCATCGTGAAGAAGAAACGCGATCATTGGAGCGCTTCGGTTTGGAGCTTGGTCCCAGATATACTTTAAGTCTGCATCAGAAATTTTTGGTTGATTCGGCGTATACACAGCTCCACAATCCAAAAGAACGCGGATGACGTCTTCTCGAGAGCCTTCTGCATGGATCTCACGATACAAAACTGTCCGCTGATTTACATCAGGACGGTTAAGAACTGCCTGCTGTCCTCTCAACTGGCAAGCTAAAGCCTCAGGCTGCAAATCGCGTTGATCTAAAAGAGTCCTTAAAGTCTCTGGCGTTAGCTCTGTTCGAGACTTCACATTCACCGACACGACTACTTGTGGTTCTGGAGCATGAATAGCGGAACTCTTTGCGCTTTGAACGTTGTTGGCAGCAGGAATCAAAGCTTGACTCACACGGCTAGCAACAGCCGGTGTCGACACTGGGGTCGCAGACGCCGACGGAATTACGCCATCACCAGCTGCTGGCGCCGCTGCTTGAGCCGTAGGCTGAACTTGAGGAACCACCACAACAGCGGGAACCGGAGCTGGGTTCGAAACTGCGTTGACAGCAGAAATCAAAGCTTGACTCAAAGCCACCTGGTCCACACGGCTAGCAACAGCCGGTGTCGACACTGGGGCCGCAGACACCGACGGAGTTACACCACCACCAGCTACTGCTTGAGCCATAGACTGAACTTGAGAAGCCACCACAACAGCGGGAACCGGAACTGGGCTCGAACCCGCCGATCGAGGAGCTGATCCAACACCCGCTCCTGCTGCCGCCAAAGGAGCCGCCGGAAGCGCTTGAAGAGCACTCGCTGGCGCTGGCAAAGCAAACCGTCGCAAACTCCCAGGAGCCATCACTCCCACAATAGATCCTATGAGCACAACACCCGCAAAGCGGGCCATTCCTCGGCCCTGTCCAGAACAAAGCTGAGCAATCACTTCTAACGCCGCAACCAGGGAAGCAAATAGACCCACAATTCGAGCGACTACCTCGCTCTTTGTGAAGCGATAAACGCGCGCACCAAAGCTAGAAGCCAAATCGACCCTCAACGAACCGCGAAGCGCAGCCACAGGATCTAGGATCATTTTGTCAAAAAAAACTGTTTTCATATCCCCTCGATTGTTATTTAACAAATAGTGTAAAACACAAACTAAATAAAAACAAACCTGATAAATTAGTTTAATAAATTACAACTATTTACTTATAAGCGCTTTACTGTCCCTTCCCCTGTTTCTCGACTCACTTTCCCCAAGTATTGCGGCAATTCCAACCCCGCCATCGAGGCCACATCGTGCAGCGCAGGCAACGACTTAATGAGCTGACTCATGAAGTTCGCAGTCGTCGAGCTCTTGGCTCCAGCCTCTCCACTCGCATTCCCCTGGCCACCATCCCAAACGGTGATTTTGTCGATCTTGATGTTCTTGATCGCTTCGACCTGAAGTTTGACAATCTCCTCGAGCTTCTCGATCAGCAGCATCGTCGATGCGCTCTTGGCATCATCGCCACAGGCCTCGATCAGTTGCTTGTACCCTTTCGCCTTTGCATCCAATAATTTCTGGATTCCTTCTGCCTCCGCTTGGCGGATGGCGTAAATGGCTTCGGCCTCTCCCTTCGCGAGCAACACTTTGCTCAACGCTTCGGCTTCCGCTTCAATTTGGATCTTTCGCTTCTTGATTTCTTGAGGAACTACCTGCTCAGCTTCGAGCAGCTGCGCCTGCGCCAACGCCCTTGCTCGTTGGATCTCAGTTTCAGCCACCTGCTTGGCCACTTGAGAGCGCCGCGCAGCCTCCGCTTCCTTTTCAGCAAAAATCGCATTCGTCAATGCAATGTGCGCTTTCGAATCGTTTTCTCCCTTCACAGCCTCTGCATTGAACGCAGCAACCGAAACGCGCCGATCGCGCTCTGCATGCGCCTTACCGATATCGCCTTGCTTTTCTTGCTCCGCAACGTCAACTTTTGCTTGGTTAACTGCTGTAGCAGATGCCTTCTTCCCAATGCTGTCAATATACTCCGACTCATCCGTGATGTCCGTGATATTGACGTTGATGAGCGTGAGCCCAATTTTGTGCAATTCCGGCTCGATGTTTTTCTTAATTAACTCAAGAAACCGCTCCCGATCTTGGTTGATCTCTTCAATGCGAAGCAGCGCAATCGTCAAACGGAGCTGACCCACGATAATCTCCGTCGCCATCGACTCAATCCCCTTCGTATCCAGATCGAGCAGTCGAATCGCCGCATTGTTCATATTCTCAGGCGTAATCCCCACCGCAACCGTAAACGTACTCGGCACGTTCACCCGAATGTTCTGATGCGAAAGCGCTCCTTTCAGCGGAACGTGAATATTGCGCGGCGTCAGATCGAGAAACGCAAACCCCTGAATGATCGGCCAAATAAACACGCCCCCGCCATGGTAACACTGCACCGTCTTGCGGCCCCCCACACGCCCATAAACCACAAGAATTTTATTCGACGGACAGCGGCGATACAACCGAACGAGAACAATCAACATCGAAAAAAAGAGAAGAGCTGAGCTTAACAAAGTGAGATTCATGAGCGAACTTCCTTGGGTTTGCTTAAAAGCCCCCGATTCTACAGTCTGCGCACAAATATAACCAGGCATATGACACGCCTCTTGCACACACCAAAAATGACAAGTCGCTTAATTTTTCAGTGAATTTTTAGACTAAAGCACGGCCCCTGCTTTGAGGAACCGGAGCGCCAAAAAGAAATTCAGAGACCTTCTCATACGCCCCTTCATACCAATTAAGAGGAGCGCAGTGGTTCCCCCATTCATCAGATCCAGTTGCACATGAGGTCTCTTCTCCTAAAGGATACTTTAGCGTAGGACGATACTTTAGCGTAGCGTCTTTTGCCGTTAAGCAGATTGCTTGCTTATGCTGAACTTCCTTCTGAAGGCTAGCACTATTTGGAATTACTTTATCTTGAGGATGATAAACAACAAGTTTTGGACCTTTCAATTTTTCAAATGCGGTTGCAGCCTCCATGCTGTACCCCTGATTTGCGACAGTCCAAGCAATCAATCTACCTAAACAGCCAGCACCAAAGATTGCTTTTACCATTTTATCTACGGATGCAAATGAACTCTCATTTAAATGAGCGCCGGTCAATTGTTTGGGGTCTAAGCCTTGAGTTTCTACAGCGACAGCGCCGCCTAACGACGAGCCATAAAAACGAATTTGATGAGCAGGAGTTTTAAGGCACTTGCGAACCCATTGAACAACAGAAGAGCCGTCAACAGTTAAATCTTTTGTAGCTGCAAAAGTTCCTGGCAAGTCCTCTCTTCTCCCTCGATAATCAAAAAAGACAAAATTACAAGGACCCCTCCTAATCGATTCGTAAAACATCCAATGGTTTCCCTCTTGCACACCAATTTCAGCGTTACCGGGAAAACGAATGATCGTAGGACTAGATTCCACCGCGTTTTGATGTTGTACAAGTCTTACACTCAAGGCAGCACAATCGGGCGTAGCAATTATATGTTCTTCTAAATTAAACCATTGACGCACTTCTCGATTCTTAGGAGTGAGACCCCCTTTCCAAAAATCTGTAAACTCTTTTTCCTTTGCAATCCGTTCTGCTGATCTCAAATAAGAGTTAACCCTCACAAGAATCAGGCGATTTGCTAGACAGCCAACGCCGTAACCCATTAAACGAACCAAACCAATGATTGGGATTAAGAAGGAAAAAATATTCCAGGCAATACGCTTCACTTCCTGAACTGTAGTAAGCACAGGACTTTTCAAGTGAGAATTCGTATGATCCCACCTCGCTTGAAACCTAACACCTTGAACCGACATCATCACCGTCCGATTTTTCCCTATCATTGTACATACTTACATAATATTTTTCACTTTAAAAAAATGTTTATTTGTCAATAAAACGCCAAAAACTTATTAAGATATGTTTTGTAGAAAGGAAAAATTTTATTACCACAATCAATTGCGACTCAAGAGCTATTCTCTGTGAGATTGCTCATTGCTGAAGTGTTGGAGAAAAGAGAAAGCAGCCTCTTGCTTCTGGATTGCTTGAAAAACGGTTTAAAAGTCTGTGAACTTTGGCCATTCTAAAAAAGTCTTAACGTAAAAACGGCAGTGGGCAAAGATCGTAGATTTTCACCCTAAACCAAACGTGGTGCAACATGTTGAACCTGCCGCCCGATATTCTATCCATCCGCTTCCTTTCGCCAACATCTTTGTTCTCCGCACGCCTTAATTGGCGCTCAAAACCGCTTGCGAAGCTGGCGCTGAAGTGTCTAGACAAATGAGGCCACCATACTCTACTTGGTAGTGGTATACTTTTTCGCTACGCTCCTTGAGAGTTCAGATTGATCAAAAAAACAATTCTCAATAGAGTTTGGATTGTAGACCAACACAACCTTCACTCGAGTCAAGCTAAAGTTATGAAACCGTCTGAGCGAGCTTTGGTATTACCTATCACTCTTGGAAGCATGGTCGAGTGGTTTGAGGTTTATCTTTATAGCTATTGGGCTCCCTTGATGTCCGAAACTTTTTTTAATTTATCGATCCCTTTTGCAGAACTAATTTACGCATGCATAATTTTAGGTACCGGATTAATTGCACGACCGTTCGGCGGGGTTTTGTTTGGGTATATTGGAGATAAATTAGGAAGAAGAAAGTCGTTTTTGTTCTCAGTTATTGGCGTCACTATCCCTTCTCTTTTTATTATGTTCATGCCTACATTTTCTTCTTGGGCATATTTTTCTTTAATCTACATAGGAATAGCTCGCTTCTTTCAAGCAATGCCAGCTGGAGGTGAAGTCCCAGGTGCATTATGTTTGCTTTTTGAAGGAGCAACCCAAGGCAGAACTCGGTATTTGTGCAGCTATTTATTTGTTGGGCCTCAACTAGGGCAAATACTGAGTATGTTGCTCTGTTTCTTTCTTCAAGCATATCTTTCACGCGAGCAGTTGATAAGCTGGGGATGGCGCTTATCATTTGGCATCTCTGCATTGATTGGAATAATCGGATTTTTCTTAAGGAGAACGCTTCATGAAAGCAGCGCCTTTGAAAATATAAAAACCCAGCAGAAAATTGAAGGCCATCCGCTAAGAGAAAGTTTTCGATATTTTAGGAAAAGTATGTGGTTCGCTTTCGGGCTTTCTCTACTAGAAGTTATAGGATTTTTCGTGATTTATTTTTATTTTTTTGAAAATTCAAAAGAACTCCTAAAAATAACACCATCAAAAAATTTTGTTATTTATTTGCTGCATTT
>CAYGHT010000107.1:0-5675 GCA_964349755.1 uncultured bacterium | reverse complement strand
CCACAAACACCCAACCACCATGTTGAGCGCGGCGGCGATGAGAACCGTGACGAAATCGATTTGAATCTGTTGCATGGATTTTAAGCTCCTTTCACATAGGCGTTTTTAATCGTGACCGCTTCAACAGGACGATCTGCTTTAGTCGGTGTGGCTTCGATCTTTCGGACGATGTCCATGCCCGCTGTCACTTCGCCAAAAATGGTGTGCTTCAGATGCAACCACGACGTCGCTGCTGTCGTAATGAAAAACTGACTGCCATTGGTGCTCGGACCTCGGTTGGCCATCGCGAGAAGACCTGGACGATCGAACTTAACCGCCGCGGTGCATTCATCTTCAAACGGCTTATTCCAGATCGAATTGCCACCCGCACCAGTTCCCGTCGGATCGCCCCCTTGAATCATGAAATTCTTAATGACGCGATGAAACGACACTCCATTGTAAAAATGGCGACCGACAAGGCCAATGAAGTTTTCGCAGGCCTTTGGAGCCACTTCAGGCATCAAGGTCAGTTCAATTGTTCCCAAATTCGTTTCAAACACAACAACGGGTTTTGCAGTTTTCAATGGACGTACCTCCTCTCCAAATGACGGATGGATCCAAGATAGAAAAAACAACGCACAAGCGATGAGCCATTTCATAAATCCTCCAAAAGCGAAAAAGCGAATATAACGAACGTTGTGTTTTGAAGAAAAGACTTTTTTGAGTTACACTGTGTGTCCATGGAACTCGTCGTCCTCATCGTAATCCTCGGCCTTCTCTTCGATTACACCAACGGATTTCACGACGCTGCCAATGTGGTTGCAACGGTCATTGCCACCCGAGCGCTCGCCCCTTTCTCCGCCATCGTCATGGCTGGCGTCCTCAACTTCGTTGGAGCGACGCAAATCGGAGGCGTCGCTACAACCATTGCGACAGGCCTGGTCAACTCCAGCGACGCCTCACAATTCACCGTCTTGGCCGCTGTAATGGGCGCCATCGCGTGGAATTTTTTAACTTGGTACTACGGCATTCCCAGCAGTTCTTCCTATGCGCTCATCGGCGGCCTCATCGGAGCTGCTTGGACTCACGAAGGCATCCACACGATCCTGTGGCCCGGCGTTCTGCAGAAAGTCATTCTCCCCATGGTTCTCGCCCCTTTTGCCTGCTTTGGCTGCAGTTTTCTTTTCATGAAAGCGCTCCAACTCTACCTCGGCAAGCGAGGCATTTCTCACGGCCAAAAAACATTTCGCCACCTCCAAATCGGCTCCGCCTGCTTCGTCGCCCTTTCTCACGGCCTTAACGACGCACAAAAAAGCATGGGAATCATCACCCTCGGCCTCTTCGCAGGCGGCGTCATCCCCACCATCCACATCCCCTTCTGGGTCGTCATGGCCTGCGCAATCACCATGGGCCTTGGGACTGCCTCCGGAGGCTTTCGCACCATCCGCACCATGGGCTTTTCCATCACTAAGATCGATTCCATCCAAGGCTTTGCCGCCGAATCCTCCGCTTCCATCCTCATCCTAGCCGCCAGCTTCCTCGGCATGCCCCTCAGCTCCACCCACATGATCGCAGGCAGCATCACTGGCGTCGGCACCGCCAAAGGCGCAAAAGCCGTCCGCTGGGGCGTCCCAAAAAAACTCGCCGTCGCCTGGGTGCTCACCCTCCCAGGAGCCGGAGCCACCAGCGCCGCTTTTTTACTTCTCATTCAAAAATTAGCGAGTCTATAAATCTCATTTCTGGCAAAATCCGCACCGGAAAGATGTCTGAGCGGCTTAAGGAGCTCGCCTCGAAAGCGAGTGTACGTTTACGCGTACCGTGGGTTCGAATCCCACTCTTTCCGAATGGAAAGAAACGAGCCAATAGTTTGGCTCGTGTGTGGGATTCGAAGTGAGGAGCTCTCGCAAGGAACCGGCCCGCAAGGGGAATCCCACTCTTTCCGAATGGAAATTCAAAACACGATAGGCGCTAATGATGCAACAACTCTTATGCAAAATCCTGATGGTCTCAATCTCTCTGTCTCTTTTCGCTCAAAGCTCGGAAATGCCAACTCTTTCTCTCCCTGAACAAGAAATCGCAGAACCTTCTGAATCTCTTCCTCTAGGCGAAGTTGCCTTAGGAGAATCGATCCAGGCGTCTCCTATCTCCCTCTCTTTTCCAGAGCCAGCAAACACGGCTCCTCCTTTGATGAAAAAAACGAAGAGTCCCACAATCGCAGTCCTACTATCAGGCCTTGTTCCTGGGATGGGCCACTACTATCTCGGCGAACCTCGGATTGCCACTGAGATTCTCGGAGGAAGTCTCCTTGGAGGGGCAAGCGCTTATGTCACGAGAAATGACCCTTCGCTATTTACCACCAGCCTCTATACGATCCAGGCAGTTAGTTCATATGGCATCTATGCCGCTTATCGCGATGCGAATCTCTACAATGGCGATGCGTTGCCCTCCATGCCAAGAGAGGACTTCAAAAACCTCAGCGCAGCGCCCTTCCAGTGGTCCGTTCTCAAAAAGCCAGAAGTCTGGGGTGCCTGCCTAGGTGCATTGGCCGTGGGAACCACCGTAGTCTACTTTGCTTTTCCGAAAGAGGCTGTTTCAGCACGGATCGAAACAACCTATATCGAACCACTCAGCGCCTTGCCGATAGCAATTAGCGAAGAGTGTCTTTTCCGAGGTTTTTTACAAACCGCTTTGACCGAAAAGCTCCCTCCTTGGGGGGCGATCACTCTTTCCTCTCTTGCCTTTGGTGCGGCTCACATCCCCAATGCGCAGCAGCTGGAAAAACCACACCAATGGCGCTATTATACATTCAGTCTCCCCCTCATCACAGGCTTGGGAGCTTACATGGGATGGTTGACCTACAAGAACCGCTCCTTGAAAGAAAGCGTAGCGCTCCACACTTGGTATGATTTCACCTTAATGTCTGCAGGAATCCTAGCCAGCAAGGCGGCGATTGGAGGAAGGGCTCAGTTCTCTCATACCTGGGAATTTTGAAGTGCGATGAGCCAGCTCTCCGCGGGCTTCAGATGCGAATCCACTTCAGCTTTTTGAGCGCAGCGACTTCAAATGCGCCTCACAAATGAATGCGGGCGTTTCATAAATCGCTTTCAGAACTTTTAACTTGTGTAGCTTGAAGGTTTTTTCTATTGTAAAGAGAATTTATGCCCGTTCCATCATTCCAAGAAATTCACATCGAAAACACCAATTCCTGTGGCTACAAGTGTGTCATGTGCCCTCGAGAAAGCCAAACACGTCAGATTGGCTTTATGTCTTTGAAAGATTTTTCCTTTGTGCTCGAGCGGATTGGTCAGTTTCAAGGAGTTTTCCATTTGCATGGATTTGGGGAGCCTCTTCTCGATCGACAGCTTGTTCCAAAACTCCGAGAATTGAAAGAGAAATGCCCCTCTTCGCTTGGGTTGATTTTTTCTACTTTAGGCGTTCGGATAGCGGAAGAAAATTATTTTGCAAAGTTGCTCGAGGCCGGTCTTGATGCAATGGTGATCAGTTTGTACGGTTTTACTCAGGAAGATTATAAAAAAATCCATGGTTACAATGGGTTTGAGTTAGTGAAACGAAACCTGCAGCTTTTGAGTGATGCAATGAAGCATTTCCCGAAATTTGCTGCGACCATCAAAATTCCTTCTTCGACGCTTTCCTCGTCTTTACCCGTGGCTCAACCTCCAGAGAGAATCGACTTTTGTCGATGGGTGCAACAGCTTGGGTTTAACCTTGGAGAATGGAGCTACGTTCATAATTACAGCAATGGGCGGAATTACAATCTCCCCAACGCAGAGCGGATATGTCCTGTCATCTCCGGAAAAAGGAAGAACATCTTAAACATTACCTGGGATTTGAGCGTGATTCCTTGTTGCTATGATTTCAATGCGACCATTCCTTTCGGTAACCTTCGCACGCAAAGCCTAGAAGAAATTTTCTCAAGCCCAGAGTATCTGGCTTTCGTGATCGCCCATCAAACAGGAGACATAAACGCCTACCCTGTTTGCCAGGCTTGCGAGAAGCGTGATTATGAATAAAAAAGCCCGGGATTTTTCCCGGGCAAGTTAAGTGATTGGATGCGAGGAGCATCCAACCAGTCGGAAGAGGTAGGATTTGAACCCACGGACCCCGTAAAGGGCCTCCTGTTTTCAAGACAGGTGCAATCGGCCGCTCTGCCACTCTTCCATAAATAATCAATCTTACGCGAACTGCTGTAAAAAGCGCATGTCATTCTCGGTGAAAGCGCGAATGTCGGCGACGTCGAAGAAGAGCATGGCGAGCCGCTCGATGCCCATTCCCCAGGCGTAGCCGGTGTATTTTTCAGGATCTAGGTTTGCATTTTGCAACACGTTGGGATGAATCATTCCGGCTCCGAGCACTTCGAGCCAGCCAGTGTGTTTGCAAATTCTGCAGCCTTTGGCGGCGCAGCGAGTGCAACGGACGTCGACCTCTAGGCCAGGCTCCACGAAAGGGAAATAGCTGGGGCGAAATCGGGTTTCTGCTTTTTTGCCTAAGAGCTTGCTTAAAAACTCTTCCGTTGTGGCCATTAGGTCGGCAAATGTCACGTGCTCATCGATGTAAAATCCTTCGACTTGATGAAAGAAGACGTGGGATCTGGCGGAGATGGTCTCGTTGCGAAAGCAGCGGCCTGGCGCGATGATGCGCATCGGCGGTTTGTGCTTTTTCATGGCGTGGACTTGCACGTTGCTGGTGTGGGTGCGGAGCAAGAGCTGGGGATTTAAGTAGAAGGTGTCTTGCATGTCGCGCGCGGGATGATCTGGGGGGAAATTCAACCCTGTGAAATTGTGTTCATCGGTGTCGATATCGGGGCCGAGCTGCACGGAGAAGCCCATGCCGATGAGGATGTCGATGACCCGCTTAAGCATTTGGGAAATGGGGTGAGTGCGTCCGAGGGACTGGCGACGGCCTGGCAACGAGGCATCGAGCCATTCGGCGCCGAGCTGTCGGTCCAGCTCTTCGTTTTGAAGGCGCTGGAGGCTATGTTCGCAGTGGGAGGCGAGCTCTTCTTTGAGGTCGTTGATCGCTTTGCCAAGGTGGGGACGCTCGGTAGAAGCGGCGTCTTTCAGCGAGATCATGAGAGCCGTGATGGGGCCCTTTTTGCCGAGATACTTGGTTTTAAGAGCCTCGAGATCTTTTGACGAGCTTGCCGCCTTCAACTCTTCAATGAAGGAGAGTCTGAGCTGCCGAATCTGGTCGAGCAACGGAAGAGTCATGGACGCCTAGTGGATGAACACAAGCCGAGAACACATTCTCTCTGTGCGCTCGGCTATGGATTTAAGCTGCGAGGCCTTGCTTGGCGGTCGCTGCAACGGCGGCAAATGCGTTCGGATCGCGCACGGCGAGATCGGAGAGCATTTTGCGGTTGATGCTGCAGCCCATTTTCTTCAGGCCGTTCACGAATTTGCTGTAGGAAATGCCGTTGATTTTGGTGGCAACGCCGATCCGGACGATCCACAGGCTTCGGAAGTCGCGCTTGCGCAACTTGCGGTGCTTGTAGTTGAACGCGAGGGCTGACATGAGGGCGTCTTTGCTGAGCTTCGTGTGATTCTTGCGATCGCCGTAAAAGCCTTTGCAACGCTTCAAGAGCTTCTTGGTGCGTCTGCGCGCTGCGACTGAATTTGTAACTCTAACCATGGTATTTAGGCTCCTTATCCGCCAATGAGATCTCGATACATTTTAAC
>CAYGHT010000106.1:0-5736 GCA_964349755.1 uncultured bacterium | reverse complement strand
GATGGCATGTTTGCATTTGGATAAAAGATAGAAGTCGTGAAGATACTCTTCTTTTTCAATGAAAATGATGTTGCGGTTGATCCCTTTAAATGCGCGCTTACACCAAGACGGGCAGTCGGAAAACACGACGAAGAGCGAATCGGCATCAAAACGGTCGATTGCTGCTCTGAAGAAGCGCATGTCGGGCGGCAAATAAAAGCGATACATGCGCGGATTGCGATTCGACTTCACGTAATCTGGAAATCCTGTGCGCACATGAATACCCACTGTTTTAGGGTGAGCAATGATGTCGCTAAACCGGTGTTGCAAATAGCTCTCGATGTCTTCTGGCATGGCAAACAATTTCCGAATCTTGTCTGCGTGTTTCTTGAAGTATTTTTCAGACTGGAAAAAGCCATTGATTTCGGTTGAGGGGCCTTGATAGGGAATGGGTTCGTATTCAGACGACTGATGGTAAACAAACGCAGCTCGAGTGCGAAACGGTTGATTGGGAACGCGATGGAAGAGTGCAGCATAGTTTTTGGCAAGGCCGATTTCTTCGAAGCGGGGATTGTATCGGTCAAAAAAATCGGGAAAGCAAACAGGGCATTGGTTCTCTTCTGCCAACGCGACTGCTGCCGCAATCATGAATAGCTGGTTGCCAAATTGCCCTCCAAAATGCATGACGACACACGCTTGAAGAGAGAGAAAAGGAAGTAGCAGCATCAACCAGAGCACGATCGAGCCTTTGCTTGTAAATCGGACACTTTTTGGAACCAGTAGGGCGCATACAATTTTTCGCGCGGCCATTGTTGGCGACTGAGCTCATCGAGTTTCGAGCGGAGAAATTCTTCAGTCACCTCTTCCCAATTTTTGATGATGATTACGGGAAGGTCCTGGAACATGGCATCCAGGGGCGATGTCTTAACAACAGGATAGCAACCCATCAGAAGGGCTTCCCAGGTGCGGTGGCAATCTTCTCCATTGCCAGGAGGGCTGATTACAAACACAGAGTTTGCGAGGTTGCGAACATAGTCTTCGAACGATTTTTGGTTCCTTTCGATGTGGGCTCCACCCAGGTTGCGGAAGTGATTTAAGCAGCGCTCTCTTTCCTCAGAAGCAACAGAAAAATTGACGTAGATCAATGTTTTGCGCAATGCCGTACTGCTTGCAAGGGCAATCGATCCGTAATGGCCTAAATGGTTCGTGTCACGCCCCCAGATTTTGCTGGACAGGCCAATGGGGACCGAGAAGAGTTTAGAGGAAGGAGGTCGGTCGATGTTTTGTACGAACCACGCAATGATTTTGTCTGACTCAAGCAATCCATTGAAGCGCCCTGGGAGAGAATAATCGGTTCGCGGCGTCACTAAGATGACAGGATGCTGAATGCGAGGAAGGTAGAATTTAGTGAATCTTTCGAGCGTCTCCCAGAGTCTGCATTCAATGTCCTCGATGAGAATCGTATCTCCGCGCTTCACGAGGAGTGGGTCGAATGTCTTTTTGGGAGACAATCTCCAATTGCAAAAAGAGGGCCAGACATCTTCAGAGAGATAGGGAAACGTGGTTTCATGTGCAAGAAGAGTCAGGAAGGGAGCGAGAAGAAATGCTAAAAGAAAACGCATTGTTTACATCGCCTTTAGCTCAATGGCCTTAGATTGTAAAAACTGGATTTGATCCCAGAAGTTTTTGCCAGCTTTGGCTAATGTCCTGTGCCTGCGGATCAGCTCGATTGTTTGGGGAGTAAAGAGCTCTTCATGGGAGAGAAGAAGCTCAAAGAAATGAACGGGCAGACGTCTGGAGGTTCCTTCTCGGATGTAGTAACCCTCAATTCCGTGGCGATGAAAATAATAAGTTCCTGGAAGGTACGAAATCGTCGAGCCGCTCAGCACTTGATGAAAGCCAAAAGCATAGGTGTCTGCAGCTCCATAATGGATATAACCACCTGCGCGATGAAAACTGGATTTTGTGAAGAGATAATTGCCTGACCAAGGAGCGGAATTAGGATTTTGGACGAGATCTTTTAAGGTAAATCGTTGATTGGGCGTATCATAGGGGACAAATCCCGTTTTTTCTCCATTTTGGACAAAATACTGAACGCCTCCAAATGCAACAGCATCATGGCCTGTTTTTTCCATTTGCTCAATGAGCAATTGGACGCTATCAGGAGCTAAGAAGTTGTCTGCATCAAGGCAGAAAATGAGATCGCCTTGGGAATGAGCAATGCAGGTGTTGCGAGCGGCGGCGCCGCCGCGGTTGTTTTCATGGCGAAAGATATGAAGATTGGGATGTGCTTGGCTGAGCATGGTGAGCTGTAGGAACGTGCCATCTGTAGAGCCATCGTCTGTGCAAATGACCTCAAAAGAACACTGTAGATTTTTCTGCTCGTAGATTGAATCGACTGCCTGCTGGATCCACGGCGCGCAGTTGTAGCAGGGGATGACAAACGTGAGAAAATGCTCTGCAGCGAGCAGTGTTGTAGAAAAGCAAAAGAGGAGCGCTAAAAAAAACATGCAGCAATGCTAACAATTTAAAAAATTTGTTGTCTAGCGCTTGTTGCGTGCGGTAAACTTGGTCAGCATTATGATCCGGTATGTTTTGTTTTTGCTGTGCTTTTTTTTAAGCGCGCAAGCGAGCTTGGAAAAAAGAGAGATTCCGCTCTCGCTGAGCGTCAGCCTCATTGTGCCTTGCCACTCGAGACATCTGGATTTGTTGAAGAGCCTGCTCTTCTATTACGAAAGGGCCTCATCTTCTCGACCAGATGAAGTCGTTGTTTCCTTATCGGGAGTGGCATTGATCGATCCTTTGATCATTAAAAAGATAGAATCTTATCCGTGGCGATTTGCCTTGAAAATTCTGCAACATAAAGAAGAGCTCTCTGCAGCGGAGAATCGAAATTGCGCAGCGAATGCGAGTCGTGGCGATCTGTTGATTTGTCAAGATGCGGATGACCTTCCTCATCGCCAACGAATCCAGATCATTAAGCAGCTTTTCGAAACGTATCAGATCGACTTACTGCTTCATCGATTTTCATTTGATGAAGCCCCTTCCCAGATTCGCTTCGATCAAGCTGCACAGCAGACTGAGCGAATCAAGAGTTTAGATCACGTAGAGTATTTGGCTCAGGGTGTTCCTGCGTTTACGCGCGAGGTTTTTCAGCGCATTCAGTGGGAAAGGCGAGACAGTGGCGATGAGGATTGTTTGTTTAACTACACTGCGTTTGATCTGTTTAAGAACACAGTATTTTGCTCTGTTCCTCTGTACTTTTACCGTCCTCAGTTGTCAGCTAGGAGGCTCAATGATGTTGAGTAAAACATGGCAAAAAGCTTCGCTTTTTTTCGTTTTGATGGGTTTTGTTGTGTGTGGATATGGTCATGCTCTACCAGATCCATATCGACAGGTTCGTTTGCGCCCGTTTAACGATGGACAAAATTGGTACAATAACCGAGAGAAACTTGAGCGATTGATTTTACAACACAACGTGAAGATCATCGTTGAGATAGGTTGCTGGGTAGGCAGGTCGACGCGGCATATGGCTTCCTTGTTGCCTCTAGATGGCAAACTATACGCAGTGGACCATTGGCTAGGATCTTCCGAGCACCAGCCAGGACGGCATGCTTATTGCCCAGAAACTCACTATTTATACGACCAATTTCTCTCAAATGTAATTCATGCTGGGTTAACTCATAAAATTGTCCCGGTCCGGATGCCCAGTTTAGAAGCCGCTAAGTATTTGTCGTATCTTGTCCCAGACCTCATTTACATTGATGCGAGTCACGATCGAGACAGCGTTTTTGCAGACCTTTGCGCTTGGTATCCACGAGTTGCTGGGCATGGAATTCTGTGTGGAGATGATTGGGGTGGTGGACATGGAGGTGTAGCTTCAGCGGTGAACGAGTTTGCAAGCCAGCAAAAGCTGATCGTCGATGCCGACGATGCTTTCTGGCGTCTTAGGGAGCCATGATTCGTTGGTTTGTCTTCTTAATGTTGGAGGTTTGCACTCTTTGCGCGAGCACCGTGTACTTTGTGAACTTGGAAGGGATCGATTCGAGCCAATATTTTTATGATTCTGTTTCGCATCGGGACGAAGTGGCAAAGCCTTTTTGTTGCTTGCGCGAAGCTATTGAGCACGAAGGATTTACAGTCAAATTCACGGACGATGCAGCGAACATCCAAGGTGAGATCGCCGCACTCATCAGTTTTGGCAATATTTCGTCTGGACTGATCCAGAACCTTGCCAAAATCCCAAGAGAAAAATGCATTTTATTCAATCTTGAGCCGCCGGTGATTTTGCCTGAGAGTTACGAGCTGGAAAGGACAAGGGCATTTGGCAAAGTGTTCGTGATGTTTGATGATCTTGTAGACAACGTCCATTACTTCAAATTCTATGCTCCTCAACCACGCCTTCAAATGGTCGATGACATTCCCGACTTTTCGCGAAAAAAATTCCTCACGATGATTTGCGGGAATAAAGATTCTTCTCATCCGCAGTCGTTGTATGCCGAGCGACGTAAAGCAATTTCGTATTTTTCTCGCGCCTGTCCGCAAAGCTTCGACTTGTATGGCGGCTATTGGCCAGAGCAACGCGTGTGGAAGGGAACAATCCCAGCGAAGTGGGATACGCTCAAGCAGTACAAATTCTGCCTTTGTTACGAGAACATGGGAAATCAAAAGGGCTATATCACGGAAAAACTCTTCGACTGTTTTGTGGGTGGCTGTGTTCCGATTTATTTGGGAGCTTCGAATGTGACCGATGTGATTCCAAAGGCATGCTTCATCGATCGGCGAATGTTTGCTTCTGACGGTCATCTTTATGAGATGCTTCGCTCTATGGATAAAGAGACTTACGATCACTATTTGGAGGCAATTCGAATCTTCTTAAGCAGCCCCCAAGCAAAGCTTTTTTCCATCGAGCATTTTGTGGAGTTGACTCTGAATGCATTGAAGGACTTTCGATGATTCTGCAGGCTTCTTTATTTCTCGTGGCTCTATTGAATTTTACACGCCCCATCGAGATTGTTGAATCTCACTCTGGGCTCAACGGGGTCGATTGCATTTACGTGATCAATCTCGAAGAGAGGCTTGAGCGATGGGAGCGGACAAAGAAGTGTTTTGAATCTCAAGGACTTCATGTGAATCGAGTTTCTGCGGTCAATGGCTGGAAACTCACTCCTATGCAAAAAGCAGAGCTTGCTGGCCCCTATCCCATTCGGATTCCAGCCGGTGCGATTGGTTGTTTGTTGAGTCACGTTTCTGTGTACAAAGATGCACTCGAACGGGAGTGGAATCGAATTTGGGTGGTAGAAGACGACGTAGAATTCAAAGAGGGGGTCGCTCAAGTATCTGCCGTAATCGACCGCCTTGAGCGGATCGATCCTCATTGGGACGTGCTTTACACAGACTACAAGCCACACGGCATTGATGCGCAAGATCCAAGACCTTATCAGCGGTTCTACCAACCGCGGTGGATGCAACTCAATGAGGATCTCATGAGCATTCATGGTCGCCATGAAACTCACTCCATGCTGATTTCTCGCAATGGATTGAGTAAGTTGCTTCATTATTTTGCGCGTGTGCATGTGTGGTCTCCGCTCGATATCGACATTCACTATGTTCCGACCTTGCGAGAGTACTGCACGACAAGAGATGTTGTGACCGAAGTGTCGCAATCGCATTCAGACACCGCAAGCAGCAGTGAACTGAATGTGGAGTAGCCTGAGCCAGTTGCAAAAGTCCTGCCCCCAGCAAAATCGCCCTTTT
>CAYGHT010000105.1:0-5801 GCA_964349755.1 uncultured bacterium | reverse complement strand
GTCTTCTTCTTGCTCTCGAATGCCCCCTCCCGCTGATCTTCGTACTTTGCAAACCAGTCCTGCCTCTCGGCTTCACCAATCTTCCCTTCGTAAAAATCATTCTTCACTCGTTCGATCTTCTCATTAACCTGTGTCAGTGCGTCTTCGTACGTCCGCAATTCCATCGTCAGTACTGCCGCTCGTTCCGTTTGCGTGTTCGATTCACTATGGAGTTTCAGAAAACCCTCAGGGTCATTGATAGAATTTTCGATATGCTTCCATACAAAATCCTCCAGCGGCTTCCCTGCAACACTCGCACTGGAATAATATTTTCCATTCTCTTTGTATTGCTTACGCCGATAATTCTTTGTGTTTTTGGTCGATAAATAGCCGACAAAACCGCGTCCGCTTGGCACTTCTGCCAGCTTTCCGCGAAGCATATATTGCTCCTTCCCTCCACCCTTTCCCGGCTTCGCAGCGGTGCGTCGGAGTTTCTCCTGCGCCATGTAGAAGAGCATATCATCGATGATTGGAGGGATTCTCGTGATGATCCATTCATCCTTTGGCAGTTCTTCGTATTTTCTCGGCTTGCTGCTTATTTTCTTAAAACGATTCGTGATGAATACTCCCCGGTACTCCTCATAGGCGAACATGGTACGCACCGTGGATTCTCTCCATTCTGTTCCTTTGGTGCGTTTGTTTGCTTTGCCTTTTGCTGCTCCGATCTTGTTCAATTCATTGGTAATCCACTGAGCATTTTTGTCTTCGTACACGAACCACTCAAACAGCTGCTTCACGATCTTTGCCTCTGATTCTATAAGCTGGAGCTTCTTTCCTTTGCCACCCGGATTCGGCACATCAATGAATCCAAACGGAATAGTGCCGCCAGTGTAGTTCCCGGCCTTTGCAGACGCCTTCCTGCCCTCCTCCGTGCGCATGCGTATATTCTCCCGCTCAAACTCTGCCAATGCGCCGAAAATCTGGAAAATGAGCTTCCCGATGGCTCCCGTAAAATCCAAATCTTCCTTCATGGAAGCAAACCCCACGCCATTCTTGTCCATCGTTTCAAAGAGATAAAGCAGATCCGAAAGGTCACGAGAGAGACGGTCGATCTTCCACACGAGGACTAGATCCACCTCGCCGTCTTTTACGAGTTCCATTAGCTTCGCAAGTTTCTGCCGTCCTTCGATCTTCCCGCCAGAACCGACTTCAAAAAAACTCCATTCCGGTTTGGTGTACCACCCTTTGTACTCTTTGCGTTTCACATGCTGGCCCAATTGCTCTAACTGGAATTCGGGACTGAAGCCTTCCAGTTCCTGTTCAGCAGTGGAAACGCGCATGTAAAAGGCCACACGGACCCTCTTGTTCTCTGTATAGGGACGTGAAACTTTGTCATTGGACAATACTGCATTCTTCATATTAATAATGGTTAAAAGTAACCTATATAAAATATAGATCGAATCATGGGAAAGTAGCAAGCACACAGGGTCAGATTTGCTTGGAGGTCTTCTCTGCCTAAGGATTTAGAATATAATTTCCGAATGGAATCCACCCTTGCCCTCGTCAAAAAAGAACAGCCAAAGAAGCCAGAGGAGTCAGAAACTGAGTACAAAGATCGTTCGGTAGAGCAGGCGTATTTGAAACTACGCGAAAAGAAGGAACGAACTGAGCAGGAAAACGAGGAATACAGAAATCTCCAAGAGAAATATATTGCCTTTTTGGTTGTCAAAGAGGGTGCGTTTGCTTTCACCATAACAGATGCAGACCTACGTTCTGCCGCAGGGCGGCTCTACAGGGAGTTATCCGCAGAGTATGGCAAAATTACACCCCTTAAACACTTGCTTCTTGATCGCTTGATCGCTGCTTGGTGCATGGCTACGTCCTACGAGAGGCTCTTTCAAATAACGAAGTACAAGGTAGATATGACTGGCGATGATCCAAAGCTTTCCTATACCCATAACGTAAATTCCATGAAACTCATGCAGGAAACAAGAAATGGAATTGAGACTGCAAACGATCAAATCATTCGCCTTGCACAAACCTTACAAAATCTGACATCTCCGCCGCTTCAGCTAAAGGTAAAGAATGCTTTTTTCGCTCAGAATCAGCAGGTCAACCAAGCCGCTTCTCCTAAGGATTTAGACAAATCTTCAGAGCCGAAAAAACATGAGTAAGCCCTCACCCCGACACTCCCGGCCAAAAACACAGCCAGAAAAGGAGGACACTCTTGCGCTTGTTCGTCGTGAGAGTTCCATACAAGTCACTGAGACAGAACGGCAATTCAAAGATCGCACGATTGTGGAAGCGTATGAACGCCTGCATCAATTGAAAGAGCCTACAGATGAACAGAAAAAGGAATTCGAAGACCTTGCAGACCACTATGTCGCTATACAGATCGCTACTGGAGGCTATCTTGCAGCTTTGTGTGCCGATAAGCACATGAGAATTACTGTGCATCAATTGTACGAAAACATCGCCAATGATCTTGGCCAAATGACTGCAATCAAGAAGCTACTACTGGAGCGATTTCTGTCAGCTGTCAGTGATGGTTATTCTTATGATCTTATGTTCATGAACCAGCGATATAGGCTTGAGGAAGGACAAAACATGATATTCAACCAGAGTCCTGATCGTATTAAATCACTCGCCGAAATACGGAAGGGCAAGGCTTCCGCCGACGAACGGATTCTGCGTCTCGCACAGGCTCTCGGACCTTCACAGCTTATGGTCAAAGTGAAGAACGCTGTATTCGCTCAGAATATGCAGATCAACCAAGGAGTTGTCGCTAAGGATTTAGAGAAAAATTCTGAACCAAATAACAATGAAAAAACAGCTACTTGAGGACTGCCAACGGCTGCATATACGCGATGTCCGGGATGCAATCCCCAAAGGGGCTGTCTCTGCTCAACTAGAAGTCGGCACGGAGGGGATACAGGCCATTGGAAGGCTCACAAACCTCCGCAATGGCTATCGGTACTGCTTTCTATGTCCGAAGTGCTCAAAGCCTTACGAGAGCCTTTATAAGTCTGATTTTGGAGAGTGGCTGTGCAGGGAATGTATCGGTCTGGTGTATGCCTCTACAAGGAAACATGATCAGTAAGTATTAGCCTTGCTAAATTCTTCACAGACTCACACAACCATTTCTCATCGACTACAATGCCAATATGCCAGAATCATGGGACTCACCATTTAATATTTTAGATGTCATTGGATGGAATTTGGCTCATCTGGTAAAAATCCATAGCATCAGAAATGGAATAAGTGCCAAAGGGCAAAAAACCTTTACAAAGTTCATGAATAGCTATGATGAGATTCCAAGCTACCTATTTTTCGCCTTGGGCAACGCTATCGTTTTAGAAGTTTGTAAAATGACAGAAAAGGGAGGAAATAAATTCAACTTCGCCACCTTATTTCAAAAGCTGAAAAACTATTCCCACACTAAATTTGATCCAAAAAAGATTTGTGAAGCAGAAAAAGAGTATAGACAGTGGATGAAAGTATATTATGAGGATTTTAAGGATGCACGTAATAACGAGATGGCACACTCTCCCGTTCCAAAAACACCACCCAAAAAATTTGGCTCACAACTTCATCCGCAAAAAGTTAATGCTGCGGTTAATAAGCTTCGTTCAATATATGACCTTCTCGCCGAAGCAGGTGTTTGTGATTCATTGAAAGCACAGCCGATCAATCCTAAAATATTGGATGCGTTTCTAGGAAGTCTCATTGACTAAGATTCAGTTCAAGAGCTGATAGACCGCCTGCCTCACTGAAGCAGGGCACTTCTTCCACCAAGACTTACTGGAAAGACGTGACATTCTCTCTCCTTTAGCCTTATGAGCCAAGTATGCCGCATGCAGAGAATCCACAGTGCATGTATCTGCTGATCTGGTTGGCGATGAATTTTTTTGTTGAGCAAGATTAGTGCTAGAAATCTTCTGACTGTTACAAAATTTCTCATTCATTGCACTTAAAGAATTTGAAAGTGTAGTGAAATGTCTTATTGCAGCTTTATAGTCTAGTTGTTGACTGAGACAGCTGTAATCACAGCCGAGTTCAGAGCTATTATACATTGACTTAATATCATCAAGCCCATCACTAAAACCTTTAGCACTCGTTTGAGCAGTTGCTTCGTAGAGTGGAAGCATTTTACAAAGCATTTCATTGCTTTCTTTGCCTTCTTGGATCTCGATTTTCGCAATCTCTAATAATATGTTCATACTCTGTCGATATGCGAACGATGCAAGGCTCTCCTTTACAGAACTACTTTCATTCGAAAAAGAATTACAGGAACAGGTTGGACTTCGGGTGCCATCATTGCACATGTAATATCCATCAATTCCACAGTAATTAATTCCTCCATGCCATGAGCAACAGCCGCTTTGTGCATTAGCAATGGTAACAATGTTAAGTAACATTGCCATTGCAATAACCGAAGAAAGCAAATTCTTTACCATCGGTATTTAGTTCCGTAATTGTTCGATTTAATACCGTCAGCCTTTGATCGGTAGTAAGAAGGAACGTATGTGCCATTACTCTTGAAGTAGCTTTTAACGTGGACATCTGAAGAACGGATGCGATATGAGGCAGCATTTGCCATCAGAGGAAACGCGAGAGAGACAACAAAAAGAGAGACAGCCGAATAACTTATTGAGAGCAGTTTCATAAAGACAGAAGGTAAGAGAAGTAAAATTCAGTTTAGCGACATTCAGCTGGTAGCCCACTTCCGAACAATGCAGATCTTGCAACCATTGATTCACAATACTTCTTAAACTCTTGATTCTGAGCATTTTGTTTCTCAATTTGCCGCATACGATTTTGATAGTTGTGCTGCTCTAAGAGATTGTTCTCCTGCTGTAAGAGATAGTTCTCCTGTGCGGCATTTCTTGCAGAAATAGCATTTTCTTCATTTATGATGGCAACAAACCGCTTGCTAATATCATTTGATTCACTATTCAACATTAGAAATAATTTAGAATCAGTTATTCGAAGCGTATGAGATAATGCAGCGTTATAGAAGATTTTCATTCCAGCGAGCTTTTGTGCAAATTGAGAGGAAAGTTGAAAGAGTTGCATTGAAGTTGCCCCAGAATAATGGGGAAGTGATGAATCCATGCTTTTTTGTATTGCCAACGAGCTGCTGTAAATATCTACAATAAAAGTTTCCAATTCCAAAAGTTTATTAGCATCAGCTTTTTTCTGTGCCTGTTGTGCAGCTTCTTTTTGTTCAGTCTCGCGCTTAATTCGGAAGTCTTCTTTCCGGGCAGAAAGAGTTTCTATCTGTACTTTACTTGGAGTACAGCTATGTCTATTCGGAACAGAATCGTATAATTGGCATTTCGCTGAATCATCGGTTTGGCATGTACGCGTTTTAATCCATTCCGAATCGTCGTGGTAACAATTTGACCACGAAGTACATGTCAATTTTAGCTCATTAGGTTTGTCACAAAACAGCTTCGGTTTTGGAAGAATATTAGATTTTTGTGAACTGCTGGTAGAAGCAGTATTTAATCGTCGAGCAATTCTTTGAAGTAGTCTAGGGTTTGATGCTGCGGTTTTAGCGTGGGTCGGAAAACCTCCAATTATCAGAAAACTGATTAAGAGTGTAATCATCACTTTTGAAGATCGAGGTGATTTCATGGATAGTGAAGGGAACAGTCCCAAACGTTACACCAACAGTCATTGGTACTCAATAGGATGTGTTCACACCAACATAGTCGCTGTGAAGCAGCATGACGTTGTTTTCAGATTAGGCCAACAGATAAGGTCTTTGCGCCGAAAGAACAACTTTACCCAAGAGCAGCTTGCCGGACAGGCAGGCA
>CAYGHT010000104.1:0-5802 GCA_964349755.1 uncultured bacterium | reverse complement strand
GCCTTGCGAGCTCGGACGACAGTACGATGTGGCCGTCGAGAATGGAACGGACTTCGTCGGCGATGGGTTCGTTGAGATCGTCGCCAGCGACTAAGATCGTGTAGAAGGCGGTGATGGAGCCTTTTTCTGAATTGCCCGATCGTTCAAGTAGGCGCGGCAAGATGGCGAAGACAGAGGGGGTAAAACCGGCTCTGGCGGGGGGTTCTCCGGCAGCAAGGCCGATCTCCCGAAGCGCTCTGGCAAAGCGGGTGATTGAATCCATCATCAAGATGACGGACTTGCCTTGGGCTCGAAAGTATTCGGCAATGGCGGTTCCGACGTAGGCGGCGTTGATCCGCGTTTGAGCGGCTTGATCGGAGGTCGATACGATGACGACGGACCGTTTCATCCCTTCTACACCTAAGTCGTTTTCTAAAAATTCGCGCACCTCGCGGCCGCGCTCGCCGATGAGCGAGATGACGTTGACATCGGCCACGGCGTAGCGTGCGATCATTCCGAGCAAGGTCGATTTCCCGACGCCAGCTGCTGCGAAAATCCCGACGCGCTGGCCCTTGCCGCACGTGAGAATGCCATCGATGCACCGAACGCCGACTGCGAGCGGCGTTTGGATCATTTGGCGCTTCAATGGATCAGGAGGTGGATTGACGACGGGGAAGCTTTCCGAGACATTGAGCGGGCCGTGCGTGTCCTCGTCGAGTGGCTCTCCCATGCCGTTGAGCACCCTGCCCAGCAGCTCGGGGCCCACTTTGATGTGCATCGACATCCGCATGGGGATCACCTCCGACGAAGGCCCGATGCCAGCCATGTCGCCGAGCGGCGACAAGAGAACCTCGTCTTTGGTGAAGCCAACGACTTCGGTCAGAAGGGGAGCTCCAGCCCGTTTTACCAAGCAGATTTCCCCCATTTTCACTTGGGGGACTACCGCGCGGATGAGCATGCCGACCGCTTCGGTGATTCGGCCGTGGACGGTGGTGAGCTCAAACTCTTCGAGGTGAGAGAGGAGAGAATCGAACGAGTGAGACGGCGGCGTAGAGTCCATTGCTTATAGCTGCGTATTCAAGATCTGTTTGAGCGAGTCGATCACTTTGCCAAGCAACGTCGAAGAGTATTCAATTTCCTGCTGCGCTTGGCTCATCTTGATCTGGACGAGCAGCATATCTGCTGGATTGATCGGTTGCTTGGAGCTTGCAAGTTCTTTGAGTTTTTGCTGCACGCTCATGAGTTGATCTTGTCCATCGCCGATGTAGGCCAAAAACCTTCCGACAGGACTTGCCGTGGACGCCGTTTGCATGGGCGGCGTGTCGATCCCCAGTTTCGATGCCCCAGCGCGGATGTGGCTGTTTGCATCTTGCAGCTTATTTTTCAGCAAGTGGTTCTGGGATCGCTTCAGTTTCAGGTTCGGCGTGTTCAACTGATCGTGAACAATGCCGAGCGCGTCTTGCGCTCCCTTCGCTTGAGCAAGCAACGTATTGTAGGAGGGTGCTGCAGGGTTTGCCCCCGCGGTCCCTTGCAAGGGGTTGACGCTTCCGGGTTGCGTGGGTAGAGGCGTCGTCCCCCGCGCTCCGCCGGGAGCGCCCTGCATGTAAGACTCGAAGGTCGAAGGGGGCTGGGAGAGGGGCTTTTCCGACTCCAGCGCTTTTCCGGGGGTGATCCGGTCGGGACTCCGATCAGAAGGAGGCGTGGTTTCGGGGCTCATGGCTTATTTCTTGCGTCCTTCACCGGCAGGGCCAGACTTTTTCTTGACAAAGCGGTCGATGAAGTCGATGGCCGTATCAGAGAGTTGCTTGATCATCGGGTCTTTGGATTTCAGCGTCTGCTCGAGGATTTTTTCTCCTTTGAGGATGCCGGTTGGTTGCAACCCCATGCAGATCCCAAGAAAGGCCTTGGCCATGTCGTTGGAAGGATCGATCTCGAGCACCTCTTCAAACGCTTTGGACGCTTGCTTGAGTTCTAATTTGTGCAAGTGGATGTAGCCAAATCCAATTTTGGGAAGGATGTTCTTTGGATCGAGAAGTTCCGCAGCTCGAAATAATTTCATCGCCGCGTCTTCGTCCATTTGATTGACCGCAATGAAGCCAGCTTCGGCAAGTACGATGAAGTCTGGTTTGTAGTGATTCCATTTTGTCATGTGTTTCCCTTAAAGTTTTACTTAGCGCGATTGTTGGTTTTGGACGGCCTTATTAATCACTGAATTGACCTGTCCGATCAGGTTGGAGATCGATTCGCCGACCTGCGTCACCTGGCTCATTTGGAATTGGAGTAAGATGAACGCGCCTGGTTGCGCTGTGCTCACCTTGCTGGAAAGTGCCTTGACCTGGGCTACAAGGGTTGACTGGAGTTTTTGATATCCTTTAATTAGTGTGTTGAAGCTAATTGGTAGGTTGGGATCCATGAGAAAATGCTCCTATTTGGCGATTTTTTTGAGGACTCGTTGCAAAGCGGCATAGCCGTGGAGCAATACGCCCAGTTTATCGAAATCTTTTTCACTTGCGCCTTCGCGAAGTTGCTTCTTAAGTTCACTCATGCGCAGTTGCGCTCGGTCGAGCAATTCTTTCCCGTGAGTCGGGGTTTCTTTGATCTTCTTTTCCAGATCGAAAGCGAATTTATCGCCCGGTTTTTTTTCTAGTCCGTACATAGCATACTCTCCCTTGCCAGACTATCTGGCCGTATAATCGATTCTATAGTTTAAGCCATCTTTTTCAAGCACAATCATTTTCGACTCGATGTTTGCAATCTTCATTCCATCGACCGCATCGCCGACCGTGTAGACTTTTCCATTGAGCACAACGCTATAGCCGCGGCCGTCTTGAAACGAAGAGCCACCCACTTGATATTGTTGTGTGATGTCGATGCCTGCCATGTCAGCGCTCACAGCCATCGCATAGTCATTCACCCGTGCAATCCCGGGAAGTTTGTTGAGTTGCCCGAGAAGTTCGCGGTACTGCTTTTCCGCTTTTTCGCTATATCGGCCCGCAAGAACCAGATCGCCGTGCGAGAGTTGCAATGTAACGGCGCCAAATCCCGCTTTTGCAAACAGACTCTGCACCTGCGTGTTTAAATTCTCTTCGACCACCAGCTGGTTTTGCAAACGATCGAGATACGGAAAGTTCACGGTCAGATATTCCCAGAGCTGGACCGCTTGCTCATTGGTCTGCAAGTACCCCATCGCTGCAAATTTGCCAGGCGCGACCGACTGAATGCTGACGGCTCGCCAGCTTTCCGTTTGGCTGATGATGTCGTTGCTCATTTTCGCGACCAGCTCGTCGATCACCACATTGTTTTCGACGCTTTGTACCCAGGGGAGTTGTTCGATTTGGTAGCTCAGCTCTTGGTACTCGATGCCGGTCAAGACATGGCCCACTAAAAAGAGCTTGGAGCTTCCCGGGTTGAACGAAAATTGGACGTCTTTAAATTTGGCAATGGCCTCTTGGATTTTATCCACAGGCTCGGAGTGCGCAACCTCGAGCTTTTCCGCCTTGAAAAGAGAAAAAAAGCTCAAAAATACGATCAGGAAAATGGCTAAAAACGAGCCCGCCATCACCAGGTGTTTTGACGGCAGTGGCCGCTCTTTCCAATCGAGCTCTGGTGTTTGAGATGCGGCCGCACTCTCTTCTGGCGGCGGCTGGTCTGTCTTTGGCGTTTCGTACATCGAAAGAGAGGGCGAGTAGATCGTCTCTTGCGGCGCATCGCGGTCGATGACCACGAACACCGTCGTGCCTAAAGCGATTAAATCTTGGGGCGTAATGGTCCGTTTTTCAAGGCACGGCGTCCCATTGATGAGCGTTCGGTTCTTAGATCCCAAATCCTCGAGCTCGAGAACCCCTTCTGCGCTCACGCTCAATCGGGCATGCGTTCTCGACACGCTCAAATCTTGGAATACGATGTCGCACGAATTGGAGTCTTTGCCGATGGTGTAAGTATGGCCCTTCTCGATCCCAATCTCGGCCCCCGCATTGGGCCCGGCGATCACTTTCAACAGCAGCGCCGCAGGAGAAAACAGATTGAACGGAAGCTCTTCGCCCCCTTCCGCATCTTCGAAAATCGTGTCGTAAGGCGTCTCTTCGCGCGTCTGTCCGATCACTTCCGTCGGACGATCGCGCGTGATCTCTCGCTCAATTTCCTTCGGCTCTTCGCGCGGCGGTGGCGGCGGTTCCTCGAGCTCGCCAAAAATATCGTCGTAGCTCTCTTTTTTCGATGTCTTTTTCTTTTTGGCCGCAGGAGGCGCCCCTTCAGAAAAGACTAAGCTCTGGTGCCCCACTTGGATCCGGTCGCCCTCTTTCAACAACGTCGGATGATCGCCGACCTCTTCCTCATTGACGAGGACTGGATTGACCATGCTTAAGTTTTTAAGGAGGATTCCCTCAGGGGTGCGCGTGAGCAAGAGATGCTTGCGAGACACGGTCGAATCTTCAATGACAAATTGCGCAGAGTCAGGGTCGCGTCCCAAGATCCATTCATCCCCCTCTTCGAGGTGAAAGATTCGCCCGCTCAGACTCCCTTCTTCGACAATCAGATGTGCTGGCATGAGTTAGGAAAGCGCCTTTTGTTGTTCGAACTTCACAATTTCCTCGCGCCAATGAAACAGGAAGTTGAGGAAATCTTCCATCGATTCGCGAAATTGCCGATAGCCCAGTTCATACGGCATGCCGAAAGAGAGTGTCAAGAACTTCTCATCCGCACTCATTCCAATCCGAGACGCTCCCGTCAGTTGGCCGAGATAATTGGCGCTCATGAGCTGCATAAAAAGCTCCTCTTTGCTTCTGCTCGGACAGGGGCAAATCGTCGAGAAAAAAGAGACCCCAGGTCGTAGATCGCAGAGCTCAACCGCCGCATCTTCGCGCAAACGGAACGTGGCTCTGTGACGCTCATTGACCGTCGGTATTGGTAAAATCTCGAGCTCCTCGCAAAGCTGAGAGAGGAATTCCTGAAGCATGTCGTGTCCTGGCGGCCATTATTATGTGCGCCAAAAAAATTTACAAGCACGAAATTGTGGAGATGATGAACCACAGAGGGCTCGAGAGAAAAGGGTTCATCCGACTAATGCGTACCTGGATTTATAAATGAACCACAGAGAGCACAGAGGCCACAGAGAAAAAGTACAAAAGTGCGCGTTTCGCGCCTCTCTAGTTCTCTGTGTTCTCTGTGCTGAATCTCTTCAATTATTTATACAATGCTGATAATTAGTGACTTACGATTTTCATCAATCTAAATTCTTTACTTATTATTAATATTCTGGTAGAATAGGCGTTAAGGAGAAATAGCACCATGACGAAAGACTACTTAGAAGCATTAAAAGAGACGTTTGAGAGCCCTCAGGAGTTTACCCCGGAGAAGCTCCAGAAGCTCATCCAGGAGACGATGGACTACTTCCGCGAGATGCAAGAGAAGTTTGCCTCCAAGGACCCAGCCGTTCGAGATGCAGCCATGAAAGCCGCGCTCGAAATGAAGGTCGCTTTGGAAGCGCAAATGGAGAGCATTTGCAAACTGACCGGTCTTGATCCTGCACAGCTTTCTTCCTTTGCTGAAGATACATCTCGCATGAGTGCAAGCGAAAAAGAGGCGTTTGATCAGGTGAAGAAGCAGTTGAATCAGCTCCGCCCGGTTGCCAATGCCCACGAAGCGTTTAAAAAGCGCGCTCCAAAATTCAATCTCGCCGGATAACTCCGAGCGTTAAAATTTAACAAGGACATGAAGGATATTATGGTTGCACAAATCAGCGAAACAAGCACTCAAGAGCAGGCAGTGATCCAAGCAGTATTGGCGCAAGAGGCGAGCTTCAATGCCTCGCTCGTCGGCCAACAC
>CAYGHT010000103.1:0-5805 GCA_964349755.1 uncultured bacterium | reverse complement strand
TACGAGGGGATCGGCAACGACTTCATCCTCATCGACGATCGCTCAGGTGCGTTTCAAAGAGAGCGGGTCTCCGCTCTTTGCGCGCGCAAAACCGGCATCGGAGCTGATGGAGTCATTCTTCTCCAACCAGACGCCTCAGCCGATTTCCGCATGCGCATCTTCAATAGCGACGGCAGCGAGGCCGAGAGCTGTGGCAACGGGCTTCGCTGTTTCGGCGCATTTTTAGTGGATCTCGGCTTCCCAAAACAAAAGTACCGCATAGCGATTCATCAACGGGTAGTGGAACTCCAGTTTTTCGGCGATGCTGTCGGCGTCGCCATGGGACGCCCCACGGCGCTCCAGCTTGGAATCTCCACTGAATATGGCGAGGTGCACTTTGTCGATACTGGCGTACCTCACGTGATCCATTTTGTAGACGACGTCGAGTCGGTGAACCTTGCACAGCTAGGACCGCGGCTTCGGCACCATCGCCTGTTTCAGCCCAAAGGCGCGAACGTCAACGTCGTCGCGCGGCAGGGGAGCCACACGCTGCGCGTCCGGACGTTTGAGCGGGGAGTGGAGGCCGAAACGCTGGCGTGTGGAACGGGTGGCTGCGCCGCCGCCGTGGTGGCCTCGGCGGTATACGGCGCTCCATCGACGATGGAGGTCATTTTCGCCGGTGGGCGTCTGGAGATTCGCTGGGATGGAAGAGAGCTGCTCATGATCGGGCCTGCAAGGAAAGTGTTCGACGGCTGTGCTTGAAGTTTAGCAGCCGTTCATCTAAAGTCGCTCTCTTAAAACCAAGGAGAGCATCAATGAAAATCGGAGTCCCTAAGGAAGTAAAGAAAGACGAATACCGGGTCGGTGCGACTCCAGACACGGTCCATGCATTTGTAGCCGCAGGGCATACCGTGACCGTACAATCCGGTGCTGGCGCGAAGATCGGCTTCTCGGACGAACTCTACCTCAAAGCGGGAGCTCACATCTCCGCAAGCGCCGCTGAAATTTACAAAAACGAACTGATCATCAAAGTCAAAGAGCCTCAAACGAGCGAGTTTTCACTGATGCACGAGGGGCAGACGTTGTTTTGCTATCTGCATCTCGCACCGGATCCAGAACAGGCCAAAAAGCTGTTGGAGCGGAAAGTCATTGGCATCGCTTACGAGACCGTGACCGATGAGCAGGGAAGATTGCCGCTGCTCATGCCGATGAGCGAGATCGCAGGGCGTTTCTCCATTCAAGCGGGGGCGTCTGCGCTCCAGATGATCCATGGCGGGCGCGGCGTGCTCCTAGGAGGGATTCCCGGAGTAAAGTCGGGCAAGGTGGTGGTTTTAGGAGCGGGGATTGTGGGCACGGAAGCGATGCGCATGGCGCTCGGTCTTGGAGCCGACGTCACCATCTTCGATCGGAACATCAACCGCCTGCGTGAGCTCGACAAATTTTATGCTCCTGCATTGAAGACCGCTTTTTCGACGCCTGCCGCCATCGAAGACTCGCTCGCTCGAGCAGATCTTGTGATCGGCGCTGTCTTGATTCCCGGTAAAAAAGCGCCGCGTCTCATCACGCACGCAATGCTTCGCAAAATGCAACAAGGTGCCGTCATCATCGACGTCGCCATCGATCAAGGCGGCTGCACCGAGACATCGCGCCCAACGACCCACTCAGATCCGACGTATGTCGTCGATGGCATCGTTCACTACGGCGTCACCAATATGCCCGCCGCTTGCGCCAGAACGTCGACGCAAGGCTTGACGAATGCGACGCTGCCCTACGCGCTAAAGCTCGCAAATCTGGGAGTGAAGAATGCCATGCGCGAAGATCGATCGTTGCTCGAAGGGCTGAATGTCTACTTAGGAAAAGTGACGTATAAGCCTGTAGCGGAAGATCTCGGGTATGAGTATCACGATGCTATGCAACTCTTGAAATAAGAGCCTGCTCCATCCCTCTTGCATCCTTTTTCACTTCTCTCTAATCTAAAAAAGAAGGTGATGCCATGAGTTCAAATCGAGTAGGTCCCATACCGCCAGATCCGAGTCGCAGCCAAGCGGTCACGCCAAAGACGCAGCGCGAGCAAGCGCAGCGCGTGGAGAAAGTGCGCGAAGTCGATCCGGATGAGCAGGCGCGCAAGCGCGATCAGTTTCGGATGATGATGGAAGATACGGATGACGATGCGGCGCCGCGGGTCCCATCGCCCTTTGAGACGCAGTTTTATACAGAAGAGACGCCGAGCAAGACGGTGCCGGGAGCGGGCGATGGAGCGGTGCCAAGTCCGTCTTATTCTCCTCCTCCGAGTCTCTCAGGGGCTCCTTTGGATGCGAGCGCAAGCGATGAGGAACAGCTTCCTCAAGCGGGCGAATTTTGGAAAGACGTTGGCCTTCCCGATAGCTCGATTGCAAAGCCGAACTTTACGGAAAAACAGACTGCCGCAGGGAAGGGTAAGAGCATAGAGCCCTCTCCCTTTGGAGCACCTGGCAAAGTGCCAGCAGCGCCGAAACCTTCTTCGAAAGCAGCGAAGGGCCAGACTTCAAAACGCCCTGGCGCGGAGGAAGCTGGATTGAAGAGCGCACCCAAACGGGTGTCGGATGCTGAGGAAAAAGCGGCGCCAATGGGACGTTTGGAGTCGCAAGCAGAGCTCAACGCTCGGGGCAAGCCAGTTGGCAAACGTCCGGCTGAAAAGGCAGCTCCAAAGCTTGCCGATGAAGTGCCGAAGGACGCACGGATTTTACCTCCAGATCGATCCACTAAAGAGTTTGATCAGAAACAAAAAGCTCCAAGCGATGAGGTGGCTCTAATCCAGCCTCCTTCCACCACGCCAATGCCGATAGACATTCAACCTGTGGCCATGGCAGCGGCAACCGTGGCCTCGCCCTATTTGAGTCCCGAAGTGCTCCCTCTTTTTTATCAGATGGTGGGATCCATTTTGATCATGACAAATCAGCCAACGGGCGTCAGTCGGACAGAGGTCGTACTCAATTCGCCGGGATTTGCCCGCTCAAAGTTTTATGGGGCGAAAATTGAGATTGTGAAGTATGCGAGCGCTCCCGATTCGGTGAACATTCGCCTGAGCGGCTCCGATGAAGCGGTGACGGCATTCCGTCAGAATATTCCGAGCCTGATGGCAGCGTTTCAACAGGGTAATTTTCAGTTTCGGGTTGGACGGATGGAAGCGGAATATGTGACGGACCGACCTGTATTTCGACGCAAAGACGAGCGGCGCGGCGGCGCAACAGGTGGCGATTCAATGGATAAAGAGAAGCGATAGCATGAGCCTATCCCCCATTCTTTTGCTTAAACTTTGCATTTCTTTCCAGCGTCTATGGCTTTGCAAAAAACGGCCATATATGCCTTCGAATATTGTCCGTTTTTTGCAAAGCCATAGCCATCTGGAAATAAACGCAAATTTTAAGCAAAGGAATAGGGGATAGACTCATGAACATAGCGGCATTTCCCTGGGCGCGCAAAGTGGCAAGCGCCCTTCAACAATACGAGCAGATTCCGCTATTAGGCAACGCCCCGCCCTTTGATTGGGAGCGGTTTTCGGCGCTCATGGCGTCCCATTTTGGGATGCAGCAGTTGACGATTGCCGAAAAATCGCGCGGCTGGCGAGAGGCTGCTGAATTGAAAAGCGGTCTTGGCGAGCAGTTGGTAGTTTTGCCGATTCATTTAAGCCCTCTGGAAGGGAATGTGTTTTGGATGATGTCGCGCGAAAATGTGGCAAAATTCACGGCTTGGATGTTGAATGGCAAATCGCAGGCACAAGCGCTGAGCTCTGAGATTCTTGCGGAAGGGTTTTACCGCTTTTTAGCGCTTGAAACGTTGAATATAGCCAGCACTCAAGAACCCCTGCAAAGCTTTTCAATGAGTTTGAGCGAAGAAGAATCTCTGGACGGCGATGCGTTTTGCATCGATGTCGCCCTTGCGTTCGAAAAGCGCACTTGTTGGGGCAGACTGGCGATCACACCGAAATTTCACAAGCACTGGGTCGAGCATTTCTCTCGGGTTAACCCCCAAGCGCTTTCTGCAAAGGCTGCGAGCGGGCTCGAAATTCAGTTGGGCGTTCAGGTCGGCGCGCTGCAGCTGCAGCCCCAGCAGTGGGAAGACGCAGAGGTCGGCGATTTCGTTTTACTGGAAAGAAAGAGCTCCGATTCGCATGGAGAAATGAGGATTGCATCTTTGAATCTTGGGGGTAGCCCACTCTTTCAGGTCAAGATTCAGCAGGGTCAACTCCAGATTCTAGACGCCCAATTTACGCACGAGGAACCAATGAATACGCCCCACGAAGAAACAGAAGACAAAGCCATTTCGCTTCGCGATCTGCCCCTCAACATCGTTGTCGAGCTCGCCCGCCTCCAAATGCCGCTCGCCAAGCTGCTCGAGCTCGCGCCTGGCAACACCATCGAGCTCCCAATTCACCCCGAACAAGCCGTCCGCCTCACCGTCAACGGCCAGCTCATCGGCAGAGCCGAGCTGGTCCATCTAGGCGAGACGCTAGGAATCCGAATTTTAGAAAAAGGCTAGCCAGAGTTTCCGAGTTATGAAACGGCACCTGACGCAATCTTTTGGCCAAAATCTTGCATCATCTGCCATTCCCTAACTCGGAAACTCGGGCTAAGGGATCGTAAGGAAATAAATTTTACAATTTGGCTGGGGAAAAGTCGTCCAGATTTTGAGGATTTTCTCGAAGCAGGTATTGCTTCAATACCTGTGAGAAAAAATCGTCAATAGATGGATGACTTTTCTCCCTGCAAAATTGTAAAAGTTATTTTCTTACGATCCCTAATGGAGCTTCTTGTAGAGAAGTTTGCCGTAACAATCAATGTGCTCCACAAGCGGTTGCTCTAAAATCGAAGAATAAGCCAACACGTCGAACTTGTAGGGAAGTGGCAGATATTCATTGAGCTCGACAAAGATGTCAGAACAAGTATCAGCATTTAAATTGCCTTTGAGAGCGATGTCCACGTCCGATCCTGGCTTGTAGTTGCCCATCGCGCGAGAGCCAAAAACAATTGCTTCCTCAACATCGGGATGTTGAGCAGTTGCCCGCACAATCAAGTCTATGTGTCTTTCTGTTAAACCGAACATTGCTTTTTGAGTTCCAAATAGACTTCCTCTAACGCTGGAAAGTACTCATGTTTGATCAAATGAACTGCGTTCTTTGCTTGTTGACGACTGTAGGTGTGCGAGAGGAGGTTCTGTTTGTCTAGCATCTTCATCCATGTGTCGCCATCATGAATCAATTGGACTGCGAAGGCTTCCTTGATCACATCGCGTGGAAAAGGGGTCTTGATTCCACGACTCTCGAGGAGATCCTTCAAAGTTTTCCATGCAAGTTCGAATGTGAATTCAAAGGTTTGGATGATGCCAGCCTCTTCGAGAGGCGTAAGGGTTTTGTTTTTCAGTCCCTCATTGAGGAATTGAAATGCATTTTCTAGGTGCATAAAGCGCTGAAGCCAGCGGGTGTTTTTATCCATGGTATGGAGGCTAAGGCATGATGCGTCAATAAGTCAACTTAAGTAAACAGCGCTTTCAGCTGCTTGAGGGTCTCTTCGAAGGGGATTTTTTCTTCGACTAGCTGCTTGAGGAAGCGGTTCACTTTGTCGATGTACTTGAGGGCAAAATCGGCGTTCTTGTCGGAGCCTGGTTTGTATTCGCCGATGCGGATGAGCAGCTCGTTTTTCTTGTAATTTGCGAGCACCTCGCGCACCTTGCCGACCAATTCGAGATGCTGGCGATCGACGATTTGGGGAAGGACGCGGCTCACGGAGGCGAGGACGTCGATGGCGGGGTAGTGGTATTGCCTTGCGAGCTCGGACGACAGTACGATGT
>CAYGHT010000102.1:0-5844 GCA_964349755.1 uncultured bacterium | reverse complement strand
CCCCAATCGAATCATCTCCATATCCGTCGAGAATGCGATCGTAGAAACTCTGCGCCTTCTGAATCGCGACCATTTGATCATGAGTCCCTTCATTGTCCCGATGCCTACCGACAATCGAAGAAAACGCCGTATCCTCGCTCAAGATAAACTCCTTCAACAGAAGGGAGCGAAGCCCCAGCGTTGAGCGCGAGTAGCGAGACAAAAGCGCCCCCTTAATCACCTCTGGCAAATTGCGCAAAGCAAACACATTGCTGTCCGTATTCGTGACAAAATGCTCCAGAATTTTGATCTGACTTGCTGAAAAATCTTCGTAATTGTGCGACATGTGACCCTCTTGAGCCCGAAGTTGCCAGAAATTGAGTCGCTCGCGCAAGTGGTTTGTAAAGCCGCTTTACATTTGCCTGCATCTACTAAAATTTTTATTGACATATGCGACAAGAATCTTTTTTAATTCTCCCCCATGTTCTTATGGCTCATTGCGTTCTTCTTAGCTGCGTGGCAAGCCGCAGCAACCCCTACATTCGAGGATGAACCTCCGGACATCAACCTCGTTTCACAGCGCTATGAGTTTGAAGTCACCGACTGGGTAGTGCCTGGCGCCGAACCGCTCGAGATCAAACGAATCTACTCAAGCGGCGGCTCGCGAAGACGCCATTGCGGATGGGACTTTTGGCCCGCTGCTGTGTATGACTTCAGTCAAGAGAGGACGCCCAACTACTACGACAGCATCTTGGCAAGAGCCGATACCGACTTCCCTAAACAAGCATGGATCGAGCTGGCCGAACCGAGTGGCAAAATAGCAACCTACAAGCGCACATCGTCCAATCTCACACTCTTCACGCCGCCTCGTAGCGCGCAGGAAGTGAAGGCCTATTGCTACTTTGTCCATCAAGGGGATGAAGATGCACTCTCAGGTCAAACCAGTGTGCGCAACAATCGTCTGTACATTGAAGCCGACTCGCACAACATGACCGTGTTCGAAGCCAATGGAAATGTCCGCTACTACAAGCACAAAGACCATCTCTACCGTCTCCAATTCGAAGAGCGCCCCAACGGCCATTTGATCCATTACAAATACGACGACGAGAACCGCCTCATTTCAGTGAAATCGACCGATAGATCGGGCTTCGTTGCCTATGCTTCACTCGAATGCTCCTATCCGACGAGTACCGAGATGCACATCAACACCAGCGATGGCAAGCATCTGGCCTATACATTCGATCGATTCACCTGGTTTTTGGGCGATTCCTACTGGCCTAAAAGCCGACTCGCGCTTCAAGAAGTTCGCCTCGAGAACACCCTTCTTGACACCTACGAGTATAAGAAAACGAACTACAAGTCGGGCTGTTTCCTTTCCGCTCGCAAAACAGCCGACGGCCGTCATTGGCAAATCGAGCATTATCTCGAGGACATCGAAACGACTCCCGAAGGAAAAACCATCGACATGCTCGGAGACAAGGATCCTCGCCGCTGGCGCGTTAAGCAAGTGCTCGTGCCCAATTCACAAAATTCAGCCAAGTGGATTCCGCTCTATCAGTGCAAAGTCAACGGCACTAAACCATCTCTGTTTTTCAACATCGAAAGCACTGAAATTTGCAACGCCGCAGGAGCAAAAACCGTGCTCTACTTCGATGAGACTCTCTTCATCTCTTCTCAAGAAGATTACGCGCACAATAAGCTCATCGCCAAAACCGTCTACACGCGCGATGAGAGCCATCGGCTCATCATGAAAGAACTCTTCGACGCATTCGGCCACCTCCAAACGCTACGCTCGTTTTGCTACGACTCAGCGAATAACGTCGTCCAAGAGCGCGCTGAAGCGAATTTCTCGGGAAATGGATTCGAGCCTTGTGAAAAGCGCTATGAATATTCACCCGCGCATCTCGTCACCCGCGTTGACGAGCCCAATGGAGTCGAAACGCACATCACCTACAAAGCAAATACCAATCTCGTGACCTCGCGCGCGCTCCACGTAAACGGCCGCCCGTTCAAACGGCAGCAATTCGCGTACGACAACGACAATTTGCTGATCGAGATGATCGAAGACGATGGGGAGACTCCCACACAAAAAACCTACAAACGAATCACTCCTCGAAGCGCGTTTCCAGCGCTTGGATCTCCCGAGTGGGTCGAAGAAGGGTTCTTCGATCTCAACACAGGCAAACGAGTTCCGCTGAAGAAAAATCGCTTCCACTACAACAGCGCCAGCAAAATCGTCAAAGAAGAGACGTACGATCGAGACGGCGCGCTCCGCTTTACATTGAACTTTGAGTATGACCCGCTCGGCCATCTAATTCGAAAAACTGACCCATTCGGCAATGAATTTAAGTACTCCTATGACGAGCGCGGCCGTCTCATTGAAGAGCAAGAGCCAGGCGCCGCTAAAAAACGGTACCTGTACGGCTGGCATGGAAAACTCGGCGTGTTCCAAGAAATGACCGAAAATCCGACAACAATCAGCTACTCCTTTTTTCCAGAGCAAAGAAAAATCTACATACAGACCTCCTCAGGAATCATTAAAGAGCTCGCCTTCAACGGCGCGGGTCACTTGCTCCATGAAAGTAAAGCAAGCCAATTCCAGTACGATCTCTTCGGTCATCTGGCTTGCGAAACAAAAGCCGACGGAACCACCACGACCTACGACAACACCATCCACGGCAAGCGGGCAAAAATCACGTATCCCGATGGCAGCAGTTCCTCGCACCGCTACGATCTAAACGGCAACTTGTGCAAATCCACACTTGAAGACGGCACGCGCATCCTTTTTGACAATGACCCTCTTGGACGCGTTGTGCGCAAACGCATTTACTCAAACCACGACACACTTCTTTCCGAAGAAAGTTGGGACTACAATGCGTACCACTTGCTTCGCCACATCGACCCCACGGGCAACATCCGCACCTACAATTACGACGGAGCCGGACGAAAGCACCTCGAAACGCTGTCGTCCTCTCAAGGCATCTCAAAGATCGCCTACACCTATGATGCTCTTGGGTTTATCTCCTCAAGCGAGCTCAAACTACACGCAGGCGACTCACTCAAAACCATCTTCGTCAACGACCTTCTCGGTCGGTCCATCGAAGAGCGTCAAGAAGACAAAACCGGCACGCTCCTTCGAAAAACCAATACCACCTATGATCCTGCGAACAATCGCTGCCGCATTGAACGCCTCACTGCAGCAGGCCCAGCAATCGACACCACGACCTTCGATCTCAAAAAAAGACCCCTCAAACACATAGACCCGCTCGGCAGAATCGAATTCTTCAACTACGAAGACGGCAAAGGCACCCGAGTCAAACACACCGGATTCGACGGCCTGGTGACTGAAGAGCACTACGATCCGCAAGGACTCCTCTTGGAGAAAACCGTCGGCAAAGAGCGCCGGGAACGATTTGAATATGACATCTTGAAACGAAAGATCCGCCAAGCAATCAACGACACCTACGCAGTCTCTTGGGATTACGATAAATTGGGACGCGTTGCGACGCTTCGCGAACAGGGAAGCTCGTCCTTAGAGAAAACAACCTGCTATGCATACGATGCAAGGGGGCGCCTAATCCAACTCACACGCCCCAGCGGCAAACAGCTGTTTTACACATACGATTCACTCGACCGACTGCTCCGCCTCTCTTCTTCCGACGGAACCGTCGACTACCGATACACCTATAGCACACTCGATCAGCCCACCTCCGTCCAAGACATCGTCCATGGAACTGAAGTGCGCCGCACCTACACATCTCTCGGCGAAATCTCCAGCGAAGAAACACCCGCAGGGCGGCTCAACAAACACTACGACCCCGCCGGACGATGCACTCGTCTTACCCTCCCAGACGCCTCCTGCATCGACTATGAATACACACCCGCACACCTACGCACCATCTGCCGCAAACGAGCAGACGGCCATGCACTGTACACGCATACAGCCATCGCCTGGGACACCGATGGCACGACCCTCAAAGAATCGATGATTGGCAATCTGGGTGAGCTTATCCACAAAAGCGATTTATTGGCGCGCCCTCAGAGCGTCCACTCGAATTACTTCACAGAAGAAGTGGAGCAAAGAGATCGCGCTGCAAGACCCACTGCAAGCCGCAGCAACCTCTTTGGCCTCCAAAGTTTTGCCTACGACTCGCACGGCAATCTCGCTGCAGAAAAAAGCGCTGCACTCACCCACGAATACACCTACGATCCACTTGAAAACCGGATCTCCCAAGATCTAACGCCGTGGAATGTCGATCGCCTAAATCGGCTCCACACCACAAATACCGACACCTGCGACTACGATCTCGACGGTCAGCTCATCTCTTGCCACCAGGGAAGCGAAGAGTGGCGCTTTGCCTACGATGCACTCGGGCGAATGGTGGAAGTCACCAACAACGGAACGCTCCTTGCTCGATACGCCTACGACGCCTGGCATCGACGCCTCACCAAACAACTCACACAAAATCTCACTCTCAACTTCCTCTACGACGGACAAAAAGAAATTGGCTGCCGCGACGCCTCTGGCCACATCGTCGAGCTGCGCGTCCTCAACATGGACCCACGCCCTCAAGCCGTAGCGATCGAACTCAATGGTCGCCCTCTAGCCCCACTGCACGACTTGCGCGGCAATCTCACTGCCCTTGTAGCTCAAGACGGCAAACTCGAAGCCACCTATTCCTACGGAGCCTTCGGCGAATGCAAAGCCAGCGGATCTTTGAAAAATCCATGGCGCTTCTCCGGCCAACGCGTCGATGACGAAACCTCCCTCGTATTCTTTGGACGGCGTTACTACCAACCTCGTTGGGGCCGCTGGATCACACCTGATCCCGCCGATTTCATCGATGGTCTCAATCTCTACACTTACGTTCACAACGATCCTGTGAATCGCTATGACCCCAATGGCCTTCAAGCCACCATCGGCAACTACACCATCGATGTCCAAATTCACTTCATTACGCCCAATCTCAGCTGCAGCATCGGAAGCAACAGCTTTTCAAGCACACTTGGACGCGGACTGCTCTATGTCGCAGGATCGGCCATCGAGTGCATTGCAAGGCACGCACTCTTTGAAATTCCACTCGTAAAAAACGGAATCATTCTCCTCGGCGCGCTCCTCAGACTCGATCACCCGCTCGTCGATTTAGACCTCAAGCGCTCAGTCCTTTTGCGCGGGAAACTCCCAATCAGATCAAATCGAGCGATCTGCTTTTTCTCAGGCATCTTGAACGACGCAGATGACGCTACCGCTTCATTGAGACGTCTAGCAGACATGACCCAGACAAAATCGTTTATCATCTGGACCCCCAGTCGAGGCTTTGTCAGCGACATCGTCGAATCCGCCGCGCTCTATTTAGGCTTTGCAACTCAAGCCTTGCGTCAAGCCGAAGTCCACCTGAAAAATGTTTTGCGAAACGAACTTTCCGATGCCGATCGGCTCCAACTAGCCTCACACAGCATGGGCACGCTCATTGCAGCGGCCCTTCTTGAGCGCTTAAATCTAAACGAGCGCGCTCAAATTGCCGAAGCGGCTTTTTTCGCCTCCCCAAAGCTCGTCCCGGCTATCCCAGGCGTCGCAACCAGAAACTTCATTTCAAACAACGACTTTATCCCTAAGCTCGATCTGTTCGGCTGGCTCAAAAAGCATTTTGGGCTAGAAAATTACAACATCACTGAGCTAAACTCCCCAAGTCTTGTCAACCACTCGATGTGGGGAGATATCTACGAACATGCACTCAGAAGACATTACCACGGGCCTTATCCTGCCCATCCGTCTACGTCGTAATCGCCGCACACCCGCCCTCCGCGCCCTCACACAAGAGACCCACCTCTTAGCCGCCGACCTCATCGCTCCCTTATTTCTCA
>CAYGHT010000101.1:0-5894 GCA_964349755.1 uncultured bacterium | reverse complement strand
CGCTTCCCATCTGCGTGTTGGGGACGTTTTCTGTGATGTACCTGTGTGGCTTTAGCGCCGACATTCTATCGATGCTTGCACTCACGCTCTCCGTGGGCTTTTTGGTCGACGATGCGATCGTCGTGCTCGAAAACAACGTCCGCCACACCCAGATGGGCAAAACACCTTGCCAAGCTGCGATCGACGGAACGAAAGAAATTAGCGTCACCGTGTTCACAATCACCATTTGCTTGGTGGCTGCGTTCTTGCCGATGCTCTTCATGGGCGGTGTCGTCGGAAAATTGTTCCGAGAATTTGCCGTGACCATCGTCGCGGCCGTGGTCATTTCAGGATTCGTTTCGCTCACCTTAACGCCGATGCTTTCAAGTCGGCTGCTGAAAGCAAATCAGAAACCTTCTTGGATGGAGCGAGCAGCCGAGCGGATGAACGAGCGGATGAAGGGAATGTACGCGCCCTGTCTACACTGGGCGCTCAACCACCGACTGGTGATGCTATTCGTGGGGCTCCTCAGCATTGGGGGCTCAGCTCTGCTCTTCACAACACTGCCTAAAGACTTCCTTCCACCCGAAGACATTGGGTTCATCCAGTGTTATACGATGGCGCGCGATGGGACGTCGCCCTTCCTCATGGAAAACTACCACAAACAGGCCTACTCCCTCTTGCGCGAGGATCCCAATGTAGAAACCTTGATCTCTTTGAGCTCGTACAGCAATGCCAATGAAGGCGTCTTATTTTTGCGGCTCAAACCCTTCAAGGAACGGCTGCCGATGGATGCGGCCATCGAGCATTTGAGCAAGAAGCTACACGGGTTTCCAGGCATTAATTTTTTTCTCTCGCCGATTCCGCTCATCAACCTCCAAGTGGGGACCACGGCTCAAGCGCTCTACCAGTACTCGCTCGTAGGGCTCGATCGAGCCCCTCTGTACGCGTACGCGCCAAAGCTACTCGCTGAGCTGAAAAAAAGCCCAGCGCTCACGCAAGTATCGAGCGATCTCAGAATCCATCAACCCCAGTGGTCGCTCAAAATCGATCGAGAGCGGGCGTACAATTTCAACGTGAATGCAACGGACATCGAAAACTACTTCACGTATAGCTACTCGGACAACAAAATCTCCCAGATCAACGCCGACATCAACCAATACGACGTGCTCATCGAGACGCTCCCGGCCTTTTACCGAGACCCGACGGTCTTGTCAAAGCTCTACGTACGCTCGTCGAACAACCATCTGGTCCCTTTAAGAGAGCTCCTCATTCCAAGCGAAGAGGTCGGCCCCCTCACCGTCAACCACGTCAACGGCCTGTCCGCCGTGAACTTTTCATTCAACGTACCGAGCGAACAGCCGCTGAGCACCTCACTCAACGCGATCCAACAAATCACCAAAGACAATCTGCCGCAGGGCGTCACAGGACAAGTCATTGGAACCGCCGAGGTGTTTCAAGCCTCATTTGCCAATTTGACGATGCTCCTGTTGATTGCGCTATTTGTGATCTACGTGCTTTTAGGAATGTTGTATGAAAACTTCATTCATCCACTCACAGTGATGAGCACGCTGCCGCCTGCGTTATTTGGCGGTCTGATGACTTTGTTTCTGTTCCAAAAAACCCTCTCGGTCTACTCCTTCGTTGGGCTCATTTTGCTGGTGGGAATCGTGCTGAAAAACGGCATTTTGATCATCGAGTTTGCACAAAGCTCCATGAAGGCAGGCAAGAGCGCGAAAGAGGCGATCGTCGAAGCGTGCCTGATCCGCTTCCGCCCCATCTTGATGACCACCGTCTCCGCCTTCATGGGTGCCGTGCCCATCGCGCTCGGCGTCGGCGGAGCGCTCGCCCAATCGCGTGTCTCGCTCGGTTTATGCATCACCGGCGGCCTGCTGGTCTCGCAATTGCTGACGCTGCTATTGACACCGGTGTTGTACTACGAGCTCGAACGACTCCAGGAACGGCTGCGCAAAAAAATTGGGTAGCAGGGATTCACCTCGCTTCCTATGATGACAAAAAACGAGGTTCTCTCTATGTCTCGCCTCTGGCTCGTAGCTCTCCTCCCCTTCGCCCTGTTCGCCTCGCACCTTTCCTCGCTCTATTCGACGCTCGATCCCACTTCGGTGGCCCAGCACTTTGCATTTTACGAACTGTATCCCACCACAGAGGAAGGACGCCTGTCGCTGTCGCATGCTTGGAAACTGCTTTCTGGAGAGTGTTCTGAATGCGATCCGACCACGATTCTGCCATCTCTGGATGCGCGCCCAATCATCGCGCTTGTGAATCGCTCTTCGCAAGAGAGCGCGCCTGTGCTGGGCGAGCAGCAGCTTGCGCTCATCGAAACGCTGGCAAAGCAACTCCCCAACCGCAAGCTCAAAGGCCATAGCATCTGGAGCTACGATGCGCTTGTCGCCCTCGAGCCTCATGAAATCGATGTGGCCCGATCGCTTCTTGTCGCTGAAGGAACCCTCAATCAAACAGCGATGCGGAGCTACGAAGCGAGCCTTGATCTCATGGCGCTCCAAATTTTAGCAAGGCTCGCTCCCGACGCGTCTCCGCTCGACAAGGTGCGGGTCATGAACGATTACATCTTCTCCGAGCTCCGCTTCCGCTTCCCGCCCCATTCTCTTTATGCCAAGGAGATCGATCTTTATACCCTGCTCCCTTCGGTGATCGATAGCAGGCGCGGGGTGTGCTTGGGCGTCTCGATTTTGTACCTTTCGCTGGCCCAGCGGCTCGACCTTTCGCTCGAAGCGATCACGCCGCCAGGCCACATCTACGTCCGCTATGTGGCAGACAACGGAGACATCACAAACATCGAAACGACAGCGCGCGGCATCGACGTCCCATCCGAGATGTATTTGAGCCTTGAGACAAGAAAGCTGCAGCAGCGCAATCTCAAGGAAGTGATCGGTCTTGCGTTCATGAACCAAGCCTCAGTTGCATGGCATCAAGACAACACAAAATTGGCCATCGAACTCTACGAGAAAGGGTGCCAGTTTCTACCGGGCGATCCGCTCATTCGGACGTTCTTGGGATTCCAGTATCTATTTGCTCGCGAAGAGAAGAAAGCAGACGCCCTGCTTCGCGGGGTGCAGGGCGCTATTCCAGATCACCTCATTGCACAGGATCCTCTCGTCGAGGATTACCTCGCAGGGCGCACCGATGCAAACGGCATCCAGGCGATCTTTCAAGAGGTCGATTCCTCGCGGAGCTCAATTGTGGAAAAACAAAAAGAGCTCGAAGGGATTTTGACGCAATATCCCCTCTTTCGGAGCGGCATTTTTCACTTAGCAGTGACGCACCTGCAGCTCGGCCGAGAAAAAGAGGCGATTCCAATTCTTGAGCGCTACATGCAAATCGATCGGAAAAATCCCACGGTGTGCTACTATTTAGCTGCACTCAGCGCCCAGCGGCTTCACTACAAAGCCGCGTGGAAGTATTTGCGCGAGGCCCAAGCAATCGTGGAAGGACGAAACGCTTCTCCCCGCGCGCTTGACGATTTGCGCGCGACATTGCAGCGCGCATGCCCGGAGCCTTTATGAGATTCATCCGACTAATGCGTACCTGGATTTATAAATGAACCACAGAGAGCACAGAGGTCACAGAGAAAAAGTACAAACGTCGCGTTTCAAAGCCTCTGTGTTCTCTGTGCTCTCTGTGGTGAACCCTTTATGACGAACCTATTGCTCTCCGCCCTTCTTGCAACAGAGCTGCTCGATTTCTCCATGACGCCCCAAGAAAAAAAGCAAACAGGCGTCCATAAACTCTCAGACAAACAAAAAGCGCATCTGCAACACTGGATCGACAACCACTACGCCAAACGAAGCGAGCCTCTGGCCGAAGCGGCGCCGAATGTGAAACGCCCGATCTTGTCAGAAACGCTCCAGAATGGAAAATTCATCCGACTCAGCGACAATTCACTGTGGAGCATCGCTCCTCAAGACACTGTGCTCACGCAAAGCTGGATTACGCCTGTCGAAATCATTGTTACAAAAACAAATGATCCCGAGTACCCGTACAAACTCACCAATTCGCTGACCGGCTCATCGGTCCGCGCAAAACCCGCCAAGTAGGAGGCCTTTATTCACCCTTCCTTAAGTCTATTCTCAGTGGCCTTCTCCCTGTTCTTGTTGATGGATCCGCTCGGCAACATTCCCCTCTACGTCAGCTTCCTCAAAGGGCTCAACCCGAAGCGGCAGCGCTGGGTCATTTTTCGCGAGATGGTGATTGCGCTCATTGTGATCGTCATTTTTAACTTTGTCGGCAATGCCTTGATGGACTTTCTCCACGTACAACACGACACGCTCCAAATCGCAGGCGGCATCATCTTATTTCTGATTTGCTTGAAGATGATCTTTCCTCCCGCTCGAGACCCCAACGAAAGCCTCCCTCACGACGTCGAACCGTTCATCGTTCCACTGGCCGTGCCACTCGTCGCGGGCCCTTCGGTCTTAGCCGCAGTCATGATTTACACGCGCCAAGAGGCCGACAATTGGACCATGCTCGGCGCCATCTTCTTTGCCTGGTTTGCCTCCCTGCTGATTTTGCTCGCCTCGTCCCTTTTGAAAAAGGTGCTCGGCTGGCGCGGAATTTTAGCACTTGAGCGGCTCATGGGCCTCGTCTTAGCGCTGATTGCCATCCAGATGTTGCTCAGCGGCGTGAGCGCGTTCATCGCGCACCAAAAATGAAGTATTGCTTGATTGTCGCCTATGATGGCACCCGCTATTTTGGCTGGCAAGCGACCGCCTTCGGCCCGTCCATCCAAAGTGAGCTGGAGGCTGCTGCTCGGAGCGTCCTGAGGACCGAAGTGGCTTGCGAAGCTGCCAGCCGCACCGATCGAGGCGTTCACGCCAAAGCCCAGATGGTTCAACTCGACGCCCCAAAAACGCTCGAACCGGAGCGGCTCTGGATGGGAATGAACTCCCATTTACCTCCCGATATCCGGATCCAGAGCGTTCGCTTGTGCCAAGAGCCGTTCCACGTAACGCTCGATGCGGTAGGTAAGACGTACTGCTACTACCTATGTACAGGCCACGTCCAGCTCCCCTTTCACCGGAAATTTTCGTGGCATTATCCCAGACCCCTCGACCTTGCAAGCATGCGCCGAAGCGCCGCAACGTGGCTCGGGACTCACGACTTCTCAGCATTCACCACAGAGCCCCAACCCAACTCCGTCCGGACCCTGCATCGCCTCGATCTTATCCAACTGCCAGAAGAGCGGCTCTGCATCGCCATGAGCGGCGACCGATTCCTCTACAAAATGGCCCGCACCCTAGCTGGGACCCTCGCCAACATCGGCTCGGGTAAGCTCCCAGAAGAAGGGGCGCTGCAGCTTCTCCGAGCTCCCGAAAGAAAGCTCGCAGGCGTCACAGCTCCAGCCCACGGATTGACGCTCCACGCTGTGCACTATTCCGTTGAAGAGATGGCCCGCTTAAACGTATAGTATTTAGCTGATGGAACGGAATGATCCTTGTTGGTGTGGCAGTGGCAAGAAGTGGAAGAAATGCCATGCCCCCACGCTGGCCCCAACAGACGCCCGCTCGGTCCAGACCAGATACCTAAACGACTTCAAAATCCGCCTTAAAACGCCCGAGGAGATCGAAGGGATTGCCAAGGCGTGCCGCATCACAGTCGAGATCCTAGATGAGCTCTGTGCACACGCCAAAGCGGGCATCACGACCCTTGAGCTCGACGAGCTCTCTCGCAAGCTCCATCGCAAAATGAATGCCACTCCCGCCCCTCTCGGCTATGGAGAGCCCCCCTTCCCCAAAACGATCTGCACCTCGCTCAACGACGTCATCTGCCACGGCATCCCCGACGAAAGACCCCTCCAAGAAGGAGACATCCTTAATATCGATGTCTCTTGCATCGTCGATGGTTTCTTTGGAGACGCCAGCCGCATGGTGCTGATC
>CAYGHT010000100.1:0-5937 GCA_964349755.1 uncultured bacterium | reverse complement strand
GGCTTGTGATGAATCGTAAAACGAACATTTTCATTGCCGAGCTGCTGAGGTTCTGAGACCACCTGCTCCATCGATTGCTCCTTTTTCAATTAATAGCGGGTGATGAGGCTTGAACTCACGACCCTCACGTTGGCAACGTGATGCTCTACCACTGAGCTACGCCCGCATACAAAGCAGACCATCATAGAAATCCCCCCCATTTTCCTCAACAGCTTATTTTTGTAAGGCTGGATTAGGAGAGTTTCTCGGAGCTCCCCAAAGCGGGAGCTTCCCTTACATTTCATGTCTAAAGAAAGCAGCAAACCCTTATAACATTGATACGATTTGAACTGAGGGATCGGGTGGAGCGAAAAATTCTGATGGTTGCTGGACCCAACGGCGCGGGAAAGACGACGATTGCAGGCGTATTGATTAAGAGCAGCAGTGTGCTTTATGAATTCATTAACGCAGACGAGATTGCGCGGGGGCTGGCTCCCTTACACCCAGAGAATGTGGCGTTGGCTGCCAGTAAATTGATGGTTCGAAGAATGCAAGAGCTTCTTAAAGGGAGAAGGAGCTTTGCGTTTGAAACGACAGCTTCGGGCTCTAATTACGTGAAGCATCTGAAATTTGCTCGAGAAGAAGGCTATGAGATCAATCTTGTGTTTTTATGGCTCAAGAGCCCTGAGCAGGCTGTAAAGCGTGTTGCTCAGAGAGTCAGGCAAGGGGGGCACCATATCCCACAGGAGGTAGTCATGAGGCGCTACTACTCAGGTTTAAGAAATCTGTTTGCTTGCTACTTGCCGCTTTCTGATCGCGCACTCATCGTAGACAACTCGGGCGAGCAAGAAAAGCTGATTGCTGTGAAAAATAAGCATGGAATCAATGTTTTGAATGAGAATATCTGGAAACAGATCGAGGAGGCATCCGAATGAGTGAAGACCTGATGGAAGCGGTATTGCGAGCGCACAAGGAGAGCTTTCGGGTTGCGTTTGAGACAGCTGTCCGTACGGGGACCGCATTGGTGGTCTTTCGGAATGGAAAGCTCATCGAGGTAAAGCCCCCGTACCGCTATGAACTAGTGCCGATTAAGCCTTCTCGCAAGAGAAAAGCGCCTCGGGTGCGGAAGAAAAAATAATTCAGTTCGTGAAAGCGAAAATGGCTTTGCGCACTTCCTCTAGGTTCCTTTCTTTCCCAAACGCATACGAGTAGATTTCCTTGCGGACTTTAGCGAATTGAGACTGATTTTGCTCCAAGGTTCTGGCGATGAAGTCGAAGGCGTTTTCCTCTCCTTTTGTCGAAATCTCCATCCCACAGCGATGGAGAAAACGGCCTCGATCCTTTTCTAGATCAGACTTTGAGGGGTTAAAGAAGTACATGGGTTTGTCGAATTTCAAGAAATCATAGCCAATCGAGGAAAAATCCCCGAGGTATGCGTCGCTGAGCGCGAGGATGGGGTACACAGGAGGGAAATCTTCCAAGAAAAGCACCTGAGGGTGGTCTTTGTACTTTTCGCAAATCAGGATGGTTTTAACGGGCTGCCGCTCGTAAATGTATGGGTGTAGCTTGATCACCAGGTTGAATGGAGCCGTGATTTGATCGATTAACGCAGCGCATTCGTCGTAAAACGAGGAGGGGTTTTCTTCGCCGCCCCAGGTCGGGGCATAAAAGATCGTTTTTTTCGCCCGATCGAGCCTCGAGAAAATCCTCTCAGAGGCCACCATTTCATAAAATGGCTGGTGTTGAAGGAAAAATGAAAAGCGATAATTGCCCGTCGCAATCGTTTGGTTGAGCTTGTCCAACATGCCGGTGTCTTTGAGTAGATCGAGCATGTGATTTCCATAGACGAGTGAGATGTCTTCCGGATTGTGGTCTTCTTTTGTGAGGGTATGTCCTTTATCTGAGTTTCCATGAGGGCAATAGACGATGCGCATTTTCTTCTGATAGACCAGAGGAAATACATGATACAGCTCAACGGCCCATAGCTTGCTGCTCACAAAAAGAATGTCGAAGTTCGATGCAAGGTATTCGAGTGTGAGCGCTTCTTCTTCGATGAGGACGGTTTTTACTTGAGGGTAAAGAGCGGTCGCTAAGTCATACGTCTTCTCTTCTGAAACGATGAGCGGAATCTCGAGGATCGCGGCCAGAGGACCCAAATGATCGAGGACATTGTTTGGCTTTGGATGGAGAGCGACAGCCCTCGGTGATGTCGAACTTTTCATGGCTTAGAGAATCGCTTTCATCCAAATCTGGTGTTTGATGACGCTGCGCCCAAACTCGCCGTGCCAATGATAAACGATCGCATTCGGCGCGTCACCTTGGCAGCGGCTCCAATTGTAGAGCGCTGGTAGCTCAGCAATCGCAAGCTTTTTTTGGGCGATGAGGTGAGACAGCAATTCCTGATCGCCTCGAAAGGCATGGGTTTGCTCGAGCGATTGGCTTGCCCATTCTTCAATGAGGGGAAGTTTTTGGCGAAACACAATGACTCCAGAATTGTAGATCTGATGCGCAATCGGTTCCTCAAACGAGTCTTTAGCTAAAGCGATGCCAGAAGGATGCTCTGCCAACTCAAAAAGAGGGGCAATCGATCCTCGAATCTCGCAATCGAGATCGATCCAGATGGATCGCTCAAAGCTCGCCTTAACACAAGCCAGAGGCTTCTTAAACCACGCCCCGCGCGAGGGCCAAAAGGATTTTCCAAATTGGTTTTCCCATTCTTTTGCAAGAGAGGGCTCGATCTCCGTTTGTTCTAATGCAAAATCCACCACGCGAAGTGCGATCAACTCGCCCCGCTTTCGACACCAGGCTTTTGCTTCAAACGAAAGCCCAAAATCGACGAACGCGACGGGATACGAATTATGGCGCGTGTAGTGTTCCCACCACCACGGAAGAAGCCATTCTTGCGTTTGATCCGAACCTACGATGATTCCACAGGTCATTTTTTCTTTAGATTATGCCAGAAACTCCAATTTTATTGGAGAATCTGGCCGATTTCGATTCTTTTTGCGCTTTTCCTTCCCCTTTCGTTAGAATGAGGGATGATCTCTATGGAAAATGCCCCTGAATTCGTTCGCACATTCTTTTCGCAAGCGCAAACGCTGAAATGCTTGAAAGAACCGCTCTTTTCACGTGGAACCTATCAGTACGACGTGAAGGAGGGGAAAAAGAGCTATTTTCCGTTCTTGCAGTTCAATGCGGAAGGGGTTTTAAGCGATTCGTTTTGCACTTGCAAGGCTTCGGAGGCGGGCCACGGGTGTGTGCATTTAGCGGCGGCGTATTTACGCATTTTCAATGGAATGGATGAGCCGCTTCACGTCCGGTTCCAGCACTCATTTTGGAACCAACTCTGTCAGATGGCGAGTTTGCGCAATGGGGATTCGACGGACTGCTTGAAGGAACATGGCGATAAATACGTCTGTGTTTCGCAGGTTGGCAAGCAGCTTTTTTGGATTCAGGCTCGATCCGAGGAAGCCAAAAAGCGGCTCAAGCAGATTGTCTCTAAGCGGGTGGTAGAGACCGAGGAGACTTCGCTGAAGTTCTCGAACCTCTCTTCGGAGGAACTTGCAGAATATAAAGCGGGCAAGGCAAGCCATGCAGTGCGCTATGAGCTGAGTTTTTGGTCAGACTTGGCCAAATGGTTCATGTTTTTGAGCGAGCAGCCGTACGAGATCGCATTCGAAGGGACGTCGCTGCCGAGCGCGGTGAGAATTCAGTTTGTTGGGCTGCGCGTTTGGTTTTACATTGCGGAAGCGAATTTAGCGCCACTGATTCCGTCGCTTGCGACGGTGCGCTCTTCGCTTCAAGTGATCGATGAGCGAGAAACGCCCATTGAGGCGGTGGTGTACGATCCGAGCTCAGAGACTCTGACCATTCGCCATCGCAAAACAGCAGCGGTGTCCGCAGAGGCTCCTCAAGGGATCGCGGTCGGCGATTGGGTGTATGTGCAGGGCAAGGGGTTTTACCGACACAGCGAGCAACCCATGCTTAAGGGTGGCGTAATTCCAGCAGACAAGATTGGTGAGGTGCTCCGCCGATTTGGGAGGATATTTGCCCGTTATTTGCCCGTGCACATGGAACCCAAGCCCGCCCGGTATCATCTGTGGTTTGATCGTGATTTTTCACTGCACATCGAACTGTATCTCGACGAGCCGGGAGATCTCAATGGTCCGGAAAGTTCGCTGTTCGCTCCCTTTGTCTATCGGCCCCGTGTGGGATTTGTTTTGCTGCAGGATTTATTGTTTGAAGAAAAGCATACTGTGATCCAGCGAAGCGAGCTGGCGACGTTCATCAATCTCCATCGGCTGTGGTTGCAGGAGTTTGACGGATTTCAGACGCATCTGGGAAGTCTTGAGGCGCGCCTCACGTACTCGGTGAGCTCCGAGGGCGTCTTGTCGTTTGCGGCGGAGCTGAACTTTCCTCAGCCGTTTGAAGAGACAATTGATTTTGACGAATGGGTCTACATCAAGGGCTCTGGCTTTTACATGAAAAAAGAGGGGCGAGGGCGATTGCCTCTGCACCCGGGGCTCACGCTTCAACCCTCTGAAATCTCCTCGTTTTTGGCCTCGCATAAAGAGGAGTTGGAACAGGTGCACCACTTCTTCGCATCGAGCTCGTTTGTCGTGCGCACCGGACTTGTTCTTGGCCTCACCGACGCGGGGCTTCTTTCTTTATCGCCGCGCATCGAATACGCACCGGACATCGATCCGACTACAGTGCGCACGTTTGGCGATTTTCTTTACGTGGAAGGCAAGGGATTTTCGGAAATTCCTTTAGCTTCCAGGTTGCCAGAGCGTTTTCGAGCGCCGGTGGTGATCCAAGGATCTCAAGAGACGACGTTTTTTTCCTACGAGCTCGAACCGTTAAAGCCATTTTTAGTCGAGGTCGATGCAAGGCTTCAAAAGCCGCACGCGCTTCGATTGAATATTCGTAAATTGCAGCGCGATCGGAAAAAATGGCGGGGCGAGTGGCTTCTGGATGTGTCGTATGAATCTGAGCTTGGCGCAGTCGATCCGTTTGCGATTTGGGATGCGTTTCAAGCGCGCAAAAAACATCTGTTTTCTCATGCGGGACTTCTCTTTCTCAAAGAGCCGCGCTTTCAATGGCTTCGCCAATTGACAAAGCGGCGCATTGATCGCAAGCGAGGATTCATCCGACTCAACACGCTGGAATGGATCCGGCTCACCGTCTTTGAAGAGATCAAAGAACCGAAAGGCAATACTCCAGAAGCTGAAGAGACGCGTCGGCTTTTAGATGAGCTCGAGCGGTTTGAATCGGGCCGTCTTCTCGACATCAGCCAGCTCAAGGCGGAGCTTCGGCCATACCAAGAAACGGGCCTTCAATGGCTCTGGTTTCTGTATTGCCATGGTCTGTCTGGGCTCCTTTGCGATGACATGGGCCTTGGCAAAACGCACCAAGCCATGGCGCTTTTGGCCGCGGTGATTCACGAGGACAAAGAGCACCAGAATAAATATCTCGTCGTTTGTCCGACTTCCGTGATTTACCATTGGCAGGAATTGCTGAAGCGCTTTTTGCCGATGCTTCGCGTGTCGACGTATTACGGAGTGGAGCGCTCGCTCGAGACGTTCAGCACCGACTACGATTTACTTCTGACGTCCTACGGCATTTTGCGCGCAGGGCGCGAAGACATTGCGTCCATTCAATTTGAAGTCGCCATTTTCGATGAGATCCAGATCGCGAAAAATTCAGCCTCTCAAACACATCTTGCGCTGAAAAAAATGAACGCGCGGATGTGTCTTGGATTGACGGGGACGCCCATCGAAAATCGGATCCGGGAACTCAAGGCGCTCTTTGACGTCGTACTTCCCGGGTACATGCCTCCAGACGCAGTGTTTCGCGAAGTTTTTGTTCAGCCGATCGAGCAGGCGCGCGATGAAGAGGCCAAACGGCTTTTATCCAAGCTCATTCGGCCGTTCATTTTGCGCCGCAAAAAAAGCGAAG
>CAYGHT010000099.1:0-5951 GCA_964349755.1 uncultured bacterium | reverse complement strand
ACACCCCATCTCGCTCCAAGCCGAAGTCGGCGACGGCGGCGAAAGCCAATTCGGCGATTTCCTCGAAGACACCTCCATTGAATCCCCCGCTGAGGCCACCGGCTACGCCATTTTAAAAGACAAAATGGGCGAGGTCCTCGCCACCCTCACCGACCGAGAGCGCACCGTTCTCATCGAACGATTCGGCCTCCTCGACGGCAAACCCAAAACCCTCGAAGAAGTTGGGGTCCGCTTCAAAGTCACTCGAGAGCGCGTCCGCCAAATCGAAGCCAAAGCCCTGCGCAAAATGCGCCACCCCACCCGCGCCAAGCAGCTCCAAGCCTTCCTCGACCTGCTCGAAGGGGAGTAGCCGAAAACCCCCCGCATGTAAAGCGGATTTACATGCGGGGGGTCAAGTTTGTTTTTTCCTAGCGTCTTGCCCAAGAAATTGTCTATACTAGTAGCCCTAACAAAGACGGAGGCGTAAATGAGTCAGGCAATTGGAACCTTTGGAACATTGAGTCAGGTAGGGTTAGCTGGTGGAGCGGCTGTTCTTGGAGTGGGGGGCATTAAAAGCCTCACTATAGGCGGAGAACTTGCACACATGGGTTATTCTAAGTGGTCAAAACTCAATCCTCTCTCAAAAGCAAGCCTAATTATCGGAGTTCTCGCGTTCTCAATTCTTGGTCTTTCATCATTGTACACAGCAGGCCTTGTAGGCAGGGTTGCTTTCTTAGGCATAGGCTCTCTGAGCGGAACTCTGAAACCGCTGGCTCTCGCTTTGGTCTCGGGATTGGTTATGCTCGTTGCAAGTAGGGGATACAATGAGCCTGAGTGAACCTTGGAGCGTATCGGAGTCGAACCGATGACCTTAACAATTCGAGATACCATCAAGCATAAATAGAGGGACATATGAGTCAGGTAATTGGAACATTGAGTCAGGTAGGGTTAGTTGGTGGAGCGGCGATTCTTGGGATGGGGGGCACTGTCGCATTCATTGTAGGTGGATTCGCTTCATACTGGGTTTACTCTGATTGGGCAACGCTCACACGTCGCGAAAAAACGGCCATAATTGTCGGAGCTCTTGCGTGCTCAATCATTGGTCTTTCACTGTCGTACACAACAGCCCTTGTAGGCAGGGTCGCTGTCTTAGGCGTAGGGTCTCTGAACGAGGTTCTGAAACCAGTGGCAATCGCTTTGATCTCGGGATTGGTTCTCGGCATTGCAAATAAGGCATTCGTACGTACGTGAACCTTGGAGCGTATCGGAGTCGAACCGATGACCTCAACAATGCCATTGTTGCGCTCTACCAAATGAGCTAACGCCCCATGAAAAGCATTCATCTTAAAGGGGAGCGCGATTTCGCTGCAAGGAATTTGGGACCTAAAAGTCAGTGAAAAAAACACTCTTCTTACTTCTCGCTGCATTGGTGGTCTGGATCTGTCTGCCAGTGTTGAGGATTCGAGGGCCCGATCGGTTTTCCTCAGATCGCTTAGTCGTTGACTTTGCTGGACACTTTCCGGCAGATGAAGACAATGAAATTTCCCGTATGATTTTATCCTCTCTTCAAAACAATGGCGCCCTTTCATTTGATTATTTGGGGCATGGGAGCCAGGCGATCGCCTTCGCTTCCCAGGATGGGAAACTTGTCTTAAAGCTGCTCCTTTCAAAAGAGCTCCAAGGGCCTAAAAAGGGTGGGGTTCGCTCTTTGCTCCGCATCATTCCTTCTTTGCGAATGAAGTGGGATGAAGAGAGGCGGACTGCCCGAGCAAAGAAGCTCTCCCAAGCGCTGAATGCGTACGCCCTTTCATTGCGGCATTTGAAAGAAGATACGGGGCTCATTTCCCTTCATGTTCATCCGACGGAGCGTCTTTTCCCTCCCTGTGTCGTGCGCGATCGGCAGGGACAAGTCCATGCAATCGATTTGGATCGCGTTGTCTTTATTTTGCAAAGAAGAGTGGAGTTGTTGACCGATCGCTTTGCGAACATCCAGAGTGGCGAGCAATATGAGCGGTCGACAAAAGCCATGCGAGAGCTATTTGAGCGCCATATCCGCAAGGGGATTTCCGATTTCAACCCGCGATTCAAAATTGCCAATTACGGATTTGTCGGGGACCAGGCCATCATTTTGGACACGGGCAGAATTAGCTATTCACAGGCGACGAAGGAACGCCCTGAGCCTGAACTTGAGCGGATGAACGGATTTTTCTCTCTTTGGCTAAGCAATAGCGCAACAATTACCCCTTGCGCTATCAATAGTGCTCAATGAATCGCTCTCTTTTGGTCTTACCGATCCTCTTGCTTTCTCTATTAAGCCTTCCTCAATCGGTTGCGGACAGCGTGCGAATCGGCGCGTTGCCTACGCTGAAAGCATCGCTCGCCTCCTCGGATGAATCAAAACGGCTTGCGTTCGAAAACTACCAGCTTCGCAGTCAGCTGGAACGGGTCCACGAATGGATCGATGGGGAAAAACGTCTTGCGGAGCAAATGAGTTTGTTCAGCCAGCTTACGCAAGACGGGAGCGTCTCGAAAGAATTTCTGATGCGGCGCGCATCTGAAATGAAAGCGGAGCTCCATGCGCGCGCCCGAGCGCTTGGAGCAGAGGTCATCTACCGCGACCCAAGCGCTTGGAGCTCCTGCTGCTGGATCAACGTAGGAGAAAATAACAACCAAGCACACGGGGCGACGGTTGTTGCCAAGAACAGTCCTGTGGTGGCGGGCTCTTCGGTAGTTGGTGTTGTGGAATACGTCGGCAAGCAGCAATCCCGAGTTCGATTGATCACCGACTCGGGGCTTAAAGTCGCTGTCCGAGCGGTGCGCGGTTCTTTGCAAGATCGAGAAATCGCGCTGTTGATCCATCAACTCAAAGAGCTGCTCCAAAAGCATCCTCGCTTAAAAAAAGAGACCACCGCCGTGTCGCTGACCGAACTTGAGCAACGGTTGAGTGTCGACTGGAAAGATGCCTATTTGGCTAAAGGCGAGATCCATGGGAGCCACGCACCTTATTTCCGCGCGTTGAGCTCTGAGCTCAAGGGAATCGGGTTCAACTGCGACTTCCCCGACGCTGAAGGGCCTGCGCGGGACCTGCGCTCCATGCCGCTCGTACAAGTCGGCGATCTTCTGTTGACGTCGGGACTCGACGGGGTGTTCCCTGCGGGACTTAAAGTCGCCGTGGTGTCCCAAGTAGAGCCGCTTCAAGAAGGGGCTTTTTCCTATACGCTTTCTGCGTCCCCTGCTGCGGGCAATATCGCGGATCTCGCGTCCGTATTTGTTCTGCCTCCACTGGGCAGCGAATGAAAAACTTGTTTCAGAGTGGCGCGCCGCTCACTTTGGAAGCGGTCCTGAGTTAATTTCGGCCAGATGGATCCGATGTCGTCGATGGAAATCTGCTCGCCGCAGCGCATCAAGAAGGCGCTTTTGTCCTCAAGCGAGCATTTAGGGCCCGCGTTCAAGAAAAAGAGCGGCTTATCGAACCTCAAGAAGTCGTAGCCAATGGACGACATGTCTCCAATGTACGCATCTGCACGTGCAAGAAGCGGGTATATGCAGGGAAATCCTTCTAAAAACGAGACATTGGGGCGTTTGGCGATCTCCCCTTTACACCGCTCGAGCTCAGCTGGAAAGGCGAGCTCGGTATTTGGATGCACCTTGATGAGTAGACGTCGATTGGATGGCACGCTGGAACTCAAGCGCGAAAAGCCAAGCCAAAAGGTATTGCTCTCGTCCCACGTTGGCGCATAGAGAACAAAGCGCTTAAGACCCACCTGCTGACGTACAAGTGCGTCGTAAAATGGGCGGTTCGCCTCATAATAATGCTGTCGAAAGTTGCCCACCACGCATTGAGGAAGGTCGACGCCCTTCGCACGGAGCGTCTCGCGCATGCGCTGGCCATACACAAACAATAATTCCTCTTCCTTCAGCGCTTCGAAAAACGGCGTATGCCATCCCTTATCAGAATGACCGTGAGGGAGCCACAGCGTGCGAAGAGCAGACGGGAGGAAATCCCCCAGTGCATTTTTGAGAAATGCTTTGGGCTGACACGCGACAATGCATGCAGGAAGCTCTCTTCTCAGTTCATGGATCGCCAGCTCCCGCACCTCCAGACCCGGATAAAATCGGCGACACGCTTCAGCGATGTCGGGCTCGCACACAAACAGCGGCCAGCCTTGGAGCGCGCAAAAAGGGGCTAAGTGATCCACATAATGAGCGGAATGATCGAAAATGAGGCCTGCGCTCTTCATAGCTAATTGCCATTGTGCAACAATATCTCGGTTACTAGGGAGATAAATTTCTTGGATACGACGCGCCTCCACACCTGGTTTCTAGAGCACAAACGTTCATTTCCTTGGCGAGGAAACCCGAGCCCTTACGCTGTGTGGATCTCGGAGGTGATGCTGCAACAAACGCGTGCAGACGTCGTGGTTCCTTATTTTGAGCGCTGGATGCGGCAGTTTCCCGACGTCCACGCGCTGGCGATAGCACCTCTCGAGTCAGTGATCAAAGCCTGGGAGGGGTTGGGCTATTACTCGAGGGCGCGCAATCTTCATGCGGCAGCAAAGACGCTCGTGGCCAAGCATGAGGGGAGCCTCCCAGTTACACGCGAAGCGTTGCTGGCTCTTCCAGGGCTCGGGAGTTATACGACGGGCGCAATCCTCAGCTTCGGGTTTCAGAGGCGCGCAGCCGCGGTCGATGGCAATGTGCTCCGAGTGATGGCCCGCTACGCATGGATCGACAAGCGCATCGATCAGAGTGCGGTGCGACGCCAAATTGAAGCGTTGGTCGAGGAAACTCTCGATGCCAAAAAGCCGTGGATTACCATGGAAGCGCTCATCGAACTTGGCGCGACCGTCTGTACGCCACAGCGCCCGCGATGCGATGTATGTCCACTCCAAGCGGAATGCAGCGCGTTTGCGAAGGCTAGCCCCGAATCGCTTCCCATGAAAGCGATTGCTCCCCGCATCCAAAAAATTGTCCGAAGCGTGGCGATTGTCGAGGCAGATGGAGCGATCCTCGTACGCAAAAACGACGCGCAAACGGTCATGCAAGACCTCGTGGAATTTCCCTACTTTGAGGGTCGTTGGAGCACGCGCGTGCTTTGCACACACGTCGAAAGGCTGGTGAGCGCATCGGTTGAACCGCTCGGCCACCTGCCTCCCGTTAAACACAGCTTTACTCGCTTTCAGGCGACGCTATTTGCGACGCGGTTTCGCTGCGCCGTGCGAAGTGAAATTCCAGGTTGGATCTGGATGTCGAAAACAGAGCTCCACGAGCTTGCATTTTCAGCAGGCCACCGACAACTCTTGAGCGCATTATGAATCTCTTACACCTCGAAGCATCGCCCGGCTGGGGCGGACAAGAAATGAGAATTTTGCGCGAAGCGGAAGGGATGCGCGCGCGCGGTTACCAAGTCTTTTTCGCAGTGATGCGCACAGGCGCGCTTGCAACGCATGCCAGAAACTCTGGCTTTATTGTCTACGAACTCAACTTCCATCGCCTGGGTTGGGCTTTGAGCTTGCTCCGCTTAATTTGGATCTTGCGAAAACACAAGATCGCTCTTGTCAACACCCACTCTTCGCTCGATGCGTGGATTGGCGGCATTGCGGCGCGCATTGCGGGTAAAAAGCTACTTCGGACGCGCCATCTCTCTACGCCGGTCAAACCCGGATGGAATAGCCGCTTGGTTTATGGAACGCTTGCCGATTTCGTCGTGACCACGTGCGCAAGCATCATTGCACCTTTGTCTGCGCAATCGGGTAAACCGCTCCAACTCTTTCAGTCAATTGCCACCGGAGTAGATCCTGCGCACATCCAAGCTTCTCCTGAACAAGCGGCGGCGTTTCGCCAAAGCATCGGCGTTGACAACAACACCTTCCTGGTTGGGACGGCTTGCTTCATGCGTTCGTGGAAAGGGATTGAGGTTTTTTACGCGCTGCGCAACAGCTCCGCGACATTCAACACCTGAAATGGGTCCT
>CAYGHT010000098.1:0-5979 GCA_964349755.1 uncultured bacterium | reverse complement strand
CTATTATACAACAAATTTTAATAATAATCCATACGTTCATTAACATGTTTAATTACAGCGACTTGAGGACGCTTGCTTCTTTTGCAAAAATTCATTACTCTGCGGCTATGAACGATCCGGCCATCCTCCCCTCTTACGACCAGCCTTTTAGGGCTGTCCTCATCTTCGGACCTCCGGGGTCGGGAAAAGGGACGCTGGGTAAATTCCTCAGCTCGGCGGGAAACCACTTTCACTTATCTTCAGGCGACATCTTTCGAGGTCTATCTCCTGAATCGCCGGCCGGCCAGCTCTACCACAGCTATGCAAGCCAGGGGCATTTGCTCCCTGACGAAATCACGGTTCAAATTTGGAATCATTTTGTCCACGGTCTCATTGCGACAAACCGCTATTTTCCAAGCCAGCAGCTCCTTTTGCTCGACGGCCTTCCACGCACAATCCGGCAAGCGGATTTGTTGCAGAACCACTTGGTAATCGAGCGAATCATCGTGCTGGACGTGAAGAATACGGGCGAGTTGATCAAACGCATTCAACGAAGAGCGGTGGTAGAAAAGCGAACCGACGATCTCGATCCCGCTGTGCTTAAAACGAGAATGCACGTCTATGAAACTGACACCGTGCGTGTGCTGAAACATTATCCTGAGCGACTCATCGCTCGATTCAACGCAGAGCAAAAGCCGCTTGAGGTTCTCCGCGATGTGTTGGTCGGTTTATCCGGACTTCTTAGGTGAAAAGATGAGGAGAGCTCTTCCAGAGATCGGCAACTGCTTGATTGGCTCTCGAGAACATTCCTGATACGGTTGTCGGCACCCGCTCGTTAGAGCGATCCATGACTGCAATGGAAATCGGCGTAATGGGAGCTGCTGGGGCAGTTTGTTTGCGGAGGCTTACGCTGCTCACAAAGCAGCTCCCGAGGTAACTCAAATGCATCGAAAGGATCGTCCAAATGAGGTCGGCCACAAACACGAGCAGTCCAGGCAACACAAGGCCCAGATAATCCCATCCGCCTTTGAACTCTCGAACCATCTGTTTGGTCCATTCCATGCAATGAAAGCGGCTCTGAGCGACCTCGCTCACTCGTACGACAGCGGCTGGCGCGTTGACGCGAGGCTGCGGGCTCGGGGGGCGAGAGGGAGATGAATGTACTGCTACAGCTGTCATACGGTAATCCTTAGCGTTCTATTATATAGCAATTTGTTGAATTTTTCAACTAAAACTTAAGCGGCTTCTAGTCAAATGCTTAAATTTACGTAGACGGAGATTTGATTCATCGAGTACACTGGCGTCCCTTCTATGGCAAAGCTCATTTTTGAAGACAATCAGGAGGAGTTCGAACTCCCCGACAATTCTCCCCTCACTGAGGCCTGCGAAGAGGCCGGGGTTCCGTTTGCTTGTACGGAAGGGGTTTGTGGGACGTGTGTCATTGAGGTGACGGAAGGGATGGAGAACCTGACTCCATTCAATGAAGCGGAAGCCGATTTTCTCGGCGAGCTCGATAAAGAGAGGCTCGCTTGCCAATGCAAGATTCGCGGCGGCTGTGTAAAAATTAAGTTTTAAGGGGATCCATGCAACAGCAAATTACAAAAGACATGACCATCGAAGATGTGTTCAAACGGTTTCCCAATAAAGGGCAAAAGCTCGCCTCTGTGATGACGCGCGCTGGACTTCATTGCGTTGGCTGCTCGGCAGCGACGTGGGAAACGATTGAAGCGGGCATGGCTGGGCATGGGTTTTCTGAAGCAGAACTCACGGAGCTTCTCGCTCGTTTAAATGGCGTTCTCGAAGAAAAAGAAGATCCGTCTACAGTGACCATGACCGCACGCGCTGCGACCAAATTCCGCGCAATCTTAGCCGAAGAGGGCAAAAGTGGCTGGGGCTTGAGACTCGGCGAAAAAGCCGCCGGTTGCAGCGGCTTTGAATACTTCCTCGATTACTCCGAAAAACCAACGCACGGCGATCTCGTTTTTGAATCCGAAGGGATCCAAATCCACTTACATCACAAATCTACGGAAAGGCTCTTGGGCTGCTCAATCGACTACGTCGATGGACTCCAAGGCTCCGGCTTCAAAATCTCGAATCCCAACGTGAAGAGCTCGTGTGGGTGCGGGACTTCACACGGGTATTAGGGATCATCAAGGCTTAGCTTTTGCTTTCCCTGAAGAATTGTGAACGCAGCGAAGCAGATACGCTCGCCTGATTGTGAAATTAAATCTCCGTGAAAACGGCTCGCAATTTTCTATTTCCTTGGAAGTGCCATTAGGCACGCTGTAAGAATTTTGCAGAAATGCAACTCCCGGATCGTCTGCATCTAAAATAACTACACGAGACAATTGAATGATTTCGCTAGAGCTAAGGAGGTTCTGAACTTTTGTAGCGACAACCTTATAGGACTCGACATTGCCAGAATCCAGCCATGGAGCGGCAACTACTAAATCCCATCTGGCTGGATAATCTTCTCTTAAAAAAAACGCGAAGACAAGGATTTGTCCACGTTCTTTTTCGAGCTCAAGTAAGACTAACTTCAATTTGTCTAAAATCTTTTTCATAGGTGCTAAGATGAGGAGCATATCCCCTTCTCTGATTTCGCGGACAATTCTTTGTTTGACTACAAAGCCAATTGCAAAAGCCGCGCGGGATCCTCGAGCGTTTTTTTGATGTGGATCAGAAAGCCGATGGACTGCTTGCCATCGACGATGCGGTGATCGTAGCTGAGGGCGAGGTACATCATCGGGCGGATGACCACGCTCTCGCCGACAGCCACAGGGCGTTTCACGATGTTGTGCATTCCTAGAATGCCGCTTTGGGGTGGGTTGAGGATGGGCGTCGAGAACAGCGAGCCGTAAACGCCGCCGTTGGTGATGGTGAAGGTGCCTCCTTGGAGATCGTTCACGGCGATGGTGCCATCTTTGGCTTTCTCTGCGAAGAGCTTGAGCTGTTTTTCGATGGCGGCAAACGTCATTTGATCGGCGCCCCGAAGAATGGGGACCATGAGTCCTTTGTCGGTGCCGACGGCAACGCCGATGTCGAAGAAGTTTTGATAGACGATGTCGTCTCCGTCGAGACGCGCATTGATGTCGGGGTATTCTTGGAGCGCTAAGACAACGGCTTTAATGAAAAACGACATGAAGCCGAGCTTGACGCCGTGTTGCTTTTGGAAGCTGGCTTGCTCTTTTTCGCGCATTGCAATGACGGCGCTCATGTCGAGCTCATTGAACGTGGTCAGCATGGCGGTTTTGTTTTTGACTTCGACGAGACGCTCTGCGATCACGCGGCGCAATTTGGTCATTTTTTTACGCGTGGTGCGCGGATCGCTTGGGATGGATGGCACTTCAGGCGCTGTGAATTGAGCTTGCAGGGGCGGGGCGGGTGGCAGCGCATTCGCGGGTGGCAGCGCATTCACAGGTGGCAGCGGGCGAGTCGGTGGCGACCCCGCTTGCTTGGCGCTCGCGCTTGAGATGGGCGTTGAGGATGACGCAGCGCCATGCGCGCTCGTATCCACGGAACCGATGGTTTGAGCGACCCGGACGGTATCGCCTGCCTTGACACTCAGCGAAACCTTCCCTGTTGCTGGAGCGTAGAGCACCTGATTTACTTTGTCGGTCTCAAGCTCGAGCAGCTCATCGCCCTCGTTCACTTGTGAGCCCGGTGGCTTGAAGATGGTTCCCACAGTTGCTTGAACGACTGATTCGCCAAGCGGGGGCACCACGATTGTTTTTAGGGTCATGCAAATACCTCTTCCATGATTTGCTCTAATTCTTGCGCATGCTGTTTGAACGAGCCTGTCGCTGTGACCGGACTTGAAGGACGCCCGATGTAGCGAAGGTTTTTTAAGTCGCCTAGATGCTCGTGGATGAATTCCCAAGGGCCCATGTTCTTTGGCTCCTCTTGCACCCAGCAAATGTCTTTACACTCTTTGTAGCGAGAGAAGATGGCCTCCAGTTTTTTTGCATGGAGTGGGTAGAGCTGTTCGATGCGCACGAGCGCAACGGCTGAGCCCGGCTTGTCTTGGCGCCGCTTTGCCAGATCGTAGAACACTTTGCCCGAGCAGAGCACGAGTCGGCGCACGCTGGCTGGCGGCTCGGGATCGTCGAGCACTTCTTCAAAAGAGCCATTTGTGAATGCGCTGAGCGTACTTGCGCAGGCGGGAAGCCTGAGTAGACTTTTCGGCGTGAAGAGAATCAATGGTTTTTTGATCTTGCGGAGAGCCTGACGCCGCAAAACGTGAAAATACTGCGCAGGGGTCGTTGGGTTCACAACCTGCAGGTTATCGCGCGCAGAGAGGCTTAAATAACGCTCGATGCGCGCAGATGAATGCTCGGGGCCTTGACCCTCGTAGCCGTGCGGAAGGAGTAAAACGAGCGAGGAATAGCGGGACCATTTTTGCTCGGATGTCGTGATGTAGTGGTCGATCACAGTCTGCGCGCCAATGGAAAAATCGCCGTACTGCGCTTCCCAAAGAACGAGGGCATCGAGATGGGTCCACGTGTAGCCATACTCAAAGGCCAAACACGCAAATTCCGAGAGCGGCGAATTGTAAATCTCAAAGGCCCCAAGTGTTTTGAGCGGAATGAATGGATTTTCTGTCTGCTGATCGAACCACACTGCGTGCCGCTGGCTAAACGTCCCGCGCTGCACGTCTTGTCCCGCGAGGCGAATCGGCTGTTTCCCAAGCAAAATCGAGCCAAATGCCAACACTTCCGCAGCGCCCCAGTCGATCGCATTCCGATCGAGCATGGCGAGACGCTCGACGCCCAGCTTCTGGAGTTTTGGATGGAGTTGAAAGCCATCGGGGATCTTCGCACACGCGCCGAGCACTTCGCGCAAAACCGATTCGGTGACCCGCGAGTCAAATGGATCGAAGAGCGTCATCGCAGCCGGTTGTGTAAACTTCCCCCAAGCGATGCCGTGCCGCTCTTGCGGCGGATGTGGGGCGCCCCCTTGCGCCCGCTCCAACTGTTCAGCGAGCTGTTGTTTAAATGTCCGTTCGGCATCTTCCGCCCCTTCGCGGCTAACTTGCGCCACATACTGTTCCCGAATCGATTTTTTCGCTCTGATTTGCTGATAGTGGAGCGGCTGAGTAAATGCCGGTTCATCGCCCTCGTTGTGGCCCCACTTGCGATACCCGTTGAGATCGATGAACACATCGCACTGAAATGCTTGGCGGCACTCAATGGCGAGCTTCATGATGGCAAAACAGCTTTCTGGCTCCTCTGCATTCACGTGAAAGACAGGACAGCCAAACGTTTTCGCGATGTCGGTGCAATAGCGGGTGGATCGCCCTTCTGCAGGCGTTGTCGTAAACCCCACCTGGTTGTTGACGACGATGTGAACTGTGCCGCCCGTGCTGTAGCCGTTCAGACGCATCAACTGGAGCGATTCATACACGACGCCCTGGCCTGCAATCGACGCATCGCCGTGGATGAGGACCGGACAAATCCGCTTGCCTTCGGCATCGTTTGCAATCGTTTGACGTCCGCGAGCCATTCCCAGCGCAATGGGATCCACCGATTCAAGACAAGAGGAGTTGGCCGCCAGGTGGAGATAGACATCGCGGCCAAGCGAGGTACTTCTCGAGGTCGAATACCCTTTGTGATACTTCACATCCCCGCTCCCCTCAAAGGAGAGCGAAACGAATTTATCTTCAAACTCCTGAAAAATGACTGAAATAGGCTTATTGAGGATGTTTGCGAGCACGTTGAGCCGCCCGCGGTGCGCCATCCCAAGAATGAATTCATCGACACCCAGCGTCGAGCCATGCTCAATCAGGGCGATGAGCATCGGCATGAGCGTCTCACACCCTTCCAAAGAAAACCGCTTTTGTCCCACGTACTTCGTATGCAAGAACGATTCGAAAAGCTCGCTTTGGGTCAGCATCTTTAAAATGAGCTGCTTTTCCTCAACCGCGAGGGCAATCAAACGGGCAGGCTCGATGTGAGCGCGAAGCCACGACTCGAGCGCCGGATTGTCGAGATTCGTGCATTC
>CAYGHT010000097.1:0-6108 GCA_964349755.1 uncultured bacterium | reverse complement strand
GTTTTTTGCTTATGTTTACCCCGAGTTTTACTCGGTTCGACTTTCCGGGGCGTTGTCCTTAAATGTTGGCGTTTTTATTCCTTTAGAAGATTTATAAAATATGCTCTTTAGTATTCTAAGCATTGATATCCCGATTAATTTAAACGAGGAAGCAAAATGAGCAATTCAACGAACGCTACGCCATCGTCGAGGGGATTTCTGTTGCCGACGAGCCTACAACCTCAGCCGACACGGAAACCGCAACAAAGTGTAGTACAGAATGTTGCGATGCCAGCAATGGCAGAGGTCGCGGAAAGTGCATGCCCCCCTCAACAACGTCGGTTCAATCAAACGATTGTGCTTCCGCCACCTTTTTACCGTGATCTCATGCGCATGCTGAAAGGAGCTGCGTTAACCGTTGTAACTGTTATCGCTTGTTGTGCTGCTTTGCATAGCTTTCTGTTTTTACTTCTCTTGTTACCAGGGATCTTGTTAACGCGTTATTACGCCTTGCGACCATCTCCCGATCTGTCCATAGACACTGTGCCAGTCCCGGATCCAACAACGCCAGTTGCGGAGGCCGACTCCTCTACCCCCGTGGATGCGCTTCTCAACGACGAAGCCAATATTTTCAGCGATGAAGAAACGCCCTCCGATGAGGAGAGCGAACAAGCAGCTCCAGCGCCCTCACAACCTGATCCGGGCTTCAGTAATGATAAAGTCAATCCCCGAACAGACGACTTCGAATTCCAAAACCCTCAGACACCTCCAAGCGAACAAACGCCTCAACCTGATCCAGACTTCGGTGAGAATGAAGCCAAGCCCCCGATGACTGAGGTAGAAGAGTTCGAATGCCAAATAAAAGACTTCGAATCCTCAAACCCTCAGACACCTCCAAATGAGAAAATGTATGAAGTGACATTATAGCAACCACCGTCACAACAATTAATTAATATAATAAGGAGACAAAACCATGTCAGCATCAACTAAGCTCACTAACTACAGGACTAATGCCTACGGATCATGTAATGAAGGCATCGGTCTACAACAAGCGAAAAAAATGAGAGCGATGTTTGCTACATCGTTTGACTCGACAACACAACCGTCGACAACGGCTGCGGCACAAACTGCAACTGCGAAGAAAACAACAGCGTTCAGCCCAGTCGCGCAACAACAAACAACCGCTACACCTGCACGATCAGCTCCAAAACCACTTGCTGTTGTTCCCCAGACTGCCACTGCTCAGAGAACAACTGCATCCGTCAACAAGCGAGTAGTGATTGAACAAGGCCTTGTGCCGATGTCTCCATTAGTGATGTCGATCGTATCTGCGCTGTTTGGTTAATGAACCAGGTTAAAAATAGAGGGAATATTCGATGTCAACACAATCAGGACCCTTGCTTCTTCGGGATAGTAGAGGCGAAACGCTAGGATTCGCTGGAGTCGCTGTAGGAGCTTCCTCAGGGCTTGCCTTAAGCGCTCTGAGCATTACAGCGCTTGTGAATCCCTTATTCATGCTGATTTCATTGGCCGTCATAGGCGCTGGGGTGGGAGGCGTTCGTTATGCTTCCTCGGCAGTCTCAGACGCAAGGGCTCCTTCTATTCTTGTTTCCACAGCAACCCCCGCGGTTTCTTCTGTGGCTATGGAATCCTTGCAACTTTCAGAGAAGACGAGACTAGGTCCGCCAGAACACACAGGTTATATTAATCTCGATGCTCCCGATACTGCAAGTCAAGCGCCGATTCTTCAGACTCCAAAACCCACGAACGCTCCACATAGGCTAAAGCTTTTCGATGTGCCCCTTGTTGATCCTCCCGCTCAAGCACCCGAGCCGCTGGAGACAGAAGTTTCTCCGGCTTCGCCTCAACCTACCACCAGCACTCCACCTCAAGTTTCTTTGACCCCACTTGAACTTCTAGTAAAAGAACTTGAGGGAGCATCTTGAGCCAATTACATTCCTTCACCGCGGGAAAACAAACCGCTTGAGATCCTCTGCCACGAACACATTCGGAAACACCGCCGCGGCCTCGCGCCCTAGCGGCTCGGTGTCGCGATAGCGCGCTGAAAAATGGGTCAATACCAACATTTCTACGCCGGCGTCTGCTGCGAGCTTGGCTGCTTGCACGGCGGTCATGTGCATGTATTCTTCTGCGAGCATTCGTTCTTCTTCCATGTAGGTGGCCTCGCAGAGCAAGAGCTTGGCTCCGCGGGCAAGCTCAAGCGCGCCTTTGCAGGGGCGGGTGTCGACGACGTACGCAAATGCGTCGCCGCTTCGGACGTAGCTGACCTCTTCTAAACGGACGCGTCTTCCCCCTACTTCGACACTTCCTTCGGTTTCGAGGGTGCGCATGATGGGGCCGTCGAGGCCGTACTCTTTTAACTTGGACTTGTCGAATTTGACGGTGTCGGGCTCGGTGATGCGCCAGCCGATGTTTTCGACGCCGTGCTCGAGGAATTTGGCTTCGATCTTGAATTTTCCGTCGTCGTGGACGATGCCTTCGCTCTTCACGGGGTGCTCGATGACGGTGATGTTCTCGCGGTAGATGCAGCCGTAGCGGAGGCGATCGAAGAACTTCTTTCCGCTGGCGGGATAGTAGCAATGGATCGGATGGGTCACTTTATCGAGGTTGAGGCGCAGCAACATGGAGCCGAGGCCTAAACAATGATCTCCGTGGAAGTGGCTGATCAAGATGCGGGTGACGCACGGAGGAGGCAGTTCAGCAAAGATGAACTGGCGCTGGGTTCCTTCGCCTGGATCAAAAAGAAGCCCCTCTTCGTTCCAGCGAAGGAGGTACGCTCCGTGGTTGCGGTAGCGGGTTTGCTGCTGGCTTGAGCAGCCGAGAATGGTGAGATCGCGCGCGCTCATGGTTTTCTCACTTTCCAAGCGAACAGGGAGAACCGACCTAACGCAGCGCCGAGCAGGGCTCCGGCGATGTGCGCGGTGTTGGCGATGTTGGGCGAGAATTCGATGTTCGTAAATGTCAGCATCAAAAAAGAGGCGAGTTGGAGGGCGGCCATGGCGAGGACGAAGAGGATTAAAAACAAGATGGTGGAGCGATGCAACGGATAGCCTTCCCAAGGGGCGATTCGCTCGCGGCTCCAGGTGAAGGCGGCAAGGCCGAGGACAATGCCTGAGTAGCCGAGGAAAAGGGGGCCTCCCATGAGGTATTGAGCGATGTTGGAGCCGACGCCAAGGACTAAAGTCAACCCCAGCGTTTTAACAGGTCCAATCCGCTCTTCGATGGGGCGACCGAGCATGAAGAGCCAGATCATGTTGAAGAGAATGTGGAGGAAGTCGTTGTGAAGCAAAGCGGGAGAAAAGAGGCGCCAAACCTCTCCTTGGGCAATGCGCTCAAAGAGGGGGCCTTTGGCAATCGCTTCGTCTTCACCTCTCACCTTTCGCAAGATCAAATCGTATGCGCCGCGCCAGTAGGGGGCGGTTTTGAGGGCGCGCATCTCTTCTGCGAGCTCGGGTGGGATTTTTGTCCGCTTGGCATCGGAAGGGAGTTTTTGGATGAGCTGTTCGAGGGAGAGGAGAGGCGGCGGCACATCAAACAGGAGCGCCTCCTGCAGCGGCGTGAGCCGAAAGACGGCGTCTGGAAGGCCTTTGCGATCTAGGGAAAGCTCTTGGAGTTGGTTTAGCAAAAACACAAGCGCACAAAGAATGAGAAAAAATAACGTGACCGGCGTTCGCCTGCGGAAAGAGGTGAGCGGCGCGGTCTGGATGGGTGTCGACAACGGGGGTGTTGCGACGCGAAACTCGGGGGCTTCCGGTTCGCGCTGAAATCGAGTGAAGAGTTCGGCTACCTCAGCAATCCGATCCTCGTCGTGCACCCAGATGGCGTATGCCATGTGGCCGCTTGGAGCGTCAAAGGACATCTCGCAGGTGATGTCGATCCCTTTTTCGCTCACCGCAGCGACAAATTGCCGCGCGTGATGTTCGTTGGACAGCGTCCCGATCAATCGCATTTGATTTTCTCGATGATGGCGCTGGTGGAAAGGGCGTCGATCCGCTCGACTAGATGGAGTCTGGCCCCTAGTTTTAAAACGACAGGAGCCTCTATGCACTGAGCGCCGTATTCAGCGCCGTTGACGTGCACGTCGGGGCGAATGCGCTCTAGAAGGGCGCGTGGATCGGTTTCCTCAAACCAGGTGACAAAATCGACGAATTCCAAAGCGGCCATCATGGAGAGTCGATCTTGCAATGAAATGATTGGACGCTTGGGGCTTTTGTACTTTTGGATGGAGGCATCGGAGTTCAATGCGACAATTAGGCAGTCGCATTGCAGCTTGGCCTGGTGAATGATATAGAGGTGCCCTGCGTGAAGCAAATCAAACGAACCGTTCAGGGTCGCAATCGTTTTCTTCGCTTCCCGAATGGCGCGAGCCGTTTGCTCAAGCTCGGCGGGCTCGATGAGTTTTTTTTCGAGCCACGGCGGCAAGCTCAACGTGTTTTTCATAGAGTTTCTCATGGGGAAATGCGATGCGAAATACTTCTTCGTAGGTTTCGACAAAATGAACCTCGATCCCTTTTTTCAGGTAATCGGATAGTTCGTCGTAGTCGCGTAAATTTTCTTTGGGGAAAATCAGTGTGTTTACTTTGGAGCGTTTTGCTGCGATGAGTTTTTCTTTCAAACCACCGATTGGAAGGATTCTGCCTGTTAGGGTCAGCTCGCCGGTCATGCCGAGATTGTCGCGCACAGGGCGTTCCAGCAAGAGCGAAAGGAGCGCTGTGACCATTGTGATTCCTGCCGACGGACCGTCTTTGGGAGTGGCTCCTTCGGGGATGTGGAGGTGCACTTGCGACTTTTCGAAGAAGTGGGTGCCAGGGGGCGTGTAGAGGGCGAGCTGGCTCTGCAGATACGTCCAAGCAATTTGCGACGATTCTTTCATGACATCGCCTGCTTGACCAGTGAGTTTCATTTCAGTTTTCTCGGCGGGGTAGCGGACGGCTTCGACGTAGAGCGTTGCGCCGCCAAGCGATGTCCAGGCAAGGCCGGTCACGACGCCCACTGGATTGACTTTGTAGAATCGATCGGAGAGGAAGACGGGCTTGCCGAGATAGGTGAAGAGGTTCTTTTCGGTGATGAGCGTGGGGGCAGGATTTTTTTCATCGCCGCGCGCCAGTTTGACTGCGATTTTGCGCATGATTTTCTTGAGGTGATTTTCCAGCGAGCGGACTCCGGCTTCGCGGGCGTAGCCGTTGATGATATGGGCGACGGCCTCTTTGCTAAATGTTACATTTTTCGTCGTGAGTCCCATGAGCTTGAGATTGCGCGGGATTAGATACTTGCGGGCGATTTCGATTTTTTCCGACTGGATGTAGCCGGAAAGACGGAGCATCTCCATCCGGTCTTTGAGCGGTTCTGGAATGGTGTCGAGGATGTTGGCGGTCACGATGAAGAGCACATTGGATAAATCGCATGGAACATCGAGATAGTGATCGAGGAAGTCTTTGTTTTGCTCGGGATCGAGCACTTCGAGCAATGCGGAAGCGGGATCGCCCTGGTAGCTGGCGCCCATTTTGTCGACCTCATCGAGCATGATGACGGGATTCATGGTCTGGCACTGCTTGAGCGCTTGGATGAGCTTGCCAGGCATGGAACCGATGTACGTCCTTCGATGGCCTTTGATCTCGGCTTCATCGCGCATGCCGCCGACGGAAAAGCGATAGAATTTTCGATTGAGTGCGCGCGCAACGCTCTTGCCGATGCTCGTCTTGCCGACGCCTGGAGGGCCGACGAGACAGATGATGCTTCCCTTCACGCCGCCGGTCAATTTGCCAACGCCGATGAATTCAAGGATTCGCTCTTTGATGTCTTTCAGGCCGTAGTGATCTTCTTCGAGGATTTTTTCAGCTTTTTTGAGATCGTGCGTCTCTTCTGAGTTGATGCCCCACGGAACAATGGTGAGCCAGTCGATATAATTACGGCAAACGCCGTATTCAGCCGATTGAACCTCGAGGGTGCTGAGTTTGTCCATCTCTTCGCGAATGACGCGCATGACGGGATCTGCCACTTTGCGGAGTTTAAGACGCTCTTCGAATTTTTCCCGCTCGACGGTTTTGTCGTCTTTTTCCATCCCGAGCTCTTTCTTGATGGCTTTGAGCTGCTCGCGCAAAAAGAAGT
>CAYGHT010000096.1:4193-6167 GCA_964349755.1 uncultured bacterium | reverse complement strand
GCTTGATGTAGTCCCAAATCTTCTTAGTCACTTCGGTGCGCGCCATTTCTTTTGCGCCTACGAGCTCTCCGAGCTCAGCAGAGAGCCGACACAACGGCTGCGTCCGCTTCTTCGTAGCTCCGCTCCGTTTTGCGCCTTTTGCCTTTGTTCCAGCAGCGCTCTTGGTTTCAGCGCCCTCACCATCCGCCTTCGCAGCGCCCCCGCCCTTCCTACCAAAGCGCCCCTTCGCCTTCTTGACGTAAGCGGTCTTAGGGTGGTTGGGGTACTTCGTTCCCAGATCCTCGAGCTTGCTCGTGATCACATCGCAGTCTGGATAATTAGAGCAGGAGAAGAACGTCTTGCCAAAGCGCGATTTTCTCGCAGTCAGATGGCCATTGCAGCCAATTGCAGGACACGACGGAAGCTCTCCTGGCGCGTAGACCTTTTCCCCTTTTTTAGGGATGTTGACCACGCCTTTGCACTCTGGGTACTTAGTACAACCTAAAAATGGACCGAACTTCCCGAAGCGAAGCGACATCGCGGAGCCGCAATGAGGACACGGCTGCTCATAGTCAAAATCTGCTGCGTACTCGGCTTTATCAAACGTAAGCGCTTCAATCGGCGTTGTGTAATCGCACGTCGGATAGTTGGAGCAACCGTAGAAATATCTACTTTTGGACCAAATTTTCTGCAGTTTCGCGCCGCATTTAGGGCAATCGATGTCGGTGAGCTGCTTCGGTACGACCGCCTCTTTCTCTGCCTTCTCGACAAGCGGAATGAAGTCTTTCCAAAAGTCTCGCACCAGCGCTTTCCACTCTTTGTGGTGCTCGGCCACTTGCTCCAACTGATCTTCCATCTGCGCTGTGAAGTGAACGTCCATGATGGGCGCAAAACTGTGCTCGAGCATCTCGCAAATCACCTTCCCAAGCTCGGTCGGTTTGAGCGCTTGGGCCTCTTTAGTCGTGTAATCGCGCGACTGGATTTTATTCATGATCGCCGCGTAAGTCGAGGGACGCCCAATGCCGAGCCGCTCTAACTCTTTCACAAGCGATGCTTCCGTGAAGCGGGGAGGGGGTTTTGTGAACGACTGCGTCGAGTTCGTCTTCAGCAAATGGAGCGACATGCCCACTTCCAGCGGAGGCAAAATCTTCGCATTTTCATCATCCTCTTCAACTTGGTGCGACTTGTCTTTTTTCTCCTCATAGGCCGCCAAATACCCATTGAATTTAAGCACAGAGCCATTGGCGCGGAGCGTCATCTTCTGATCCGTTCCAATGTCTGCAGACACGGTGTCGTAGATCGCAGGATTCATTTGCGACGCTAAAAAGCGGCGCCAAATCAGCAGATACAACTTGAATTGGTCCGCTGTCAGATAATTCTTGATCGCATCTGGGGAGCGCATCAAACTCGTCGGTCGAATCCCCTCATGCGCCTCTTGCGCCGTTTTCTTCGACGCGTAAATCTTCGGTTGCTCCGGCAAGTACGCGGGCCCAAATTCTTTCTGGATATACCCCCTTGCCGCCTGAATTGCTTCCGGCGCAATGTTCACCGAATCGGTTCGCATGTACGTGATGAGACCTTCCGCTCCGTGGTGATCCATATCGATCCCCTCGTAAAGACTCTGCGCAATGCTCATCGTGCGCGACACCCCAAATCCGTAGTGGCGCGACGCCTCTTGTTGCAGCGTCGACGTAATGAAAGGCGGTACCGCGTGCCGCTTTTTCTCTTTGCGCTCAACGCTCTCGACCGTGTAGCGCGCCCGCTTGAGCTTGCCGACCAGCTGATCTGCACTCTGTTTATTTGGAATCAAAAACACCGGCTTGTCGCCGACCTTTTCTTTCTCCACTTTCAGGCCGTCGACAAAATTCAAAAAAGCCATGAACGGCTTTTCCCGCTCTGGCGTCTCCAGCTCTGCTTCCAAAGTCCAGTATTCAACCGGCGTAAACGCATCGATTTCCTTCTCGCGATCGACAACCAGCTTGAGCGCAACCGACT
>CAYGHT010000096.1:0-4183 GCA_964349755.1 uncultured bacterium | reverse complement strand
CACCCGTCCCGCCGACGTCCCTTGGCGCCCCCGCTTGACCCTTCGCGTTAAAATCGGAGAAATTTTATAGCCCACGATCCGATCGAGTAGTCGCCTCGCCTGTTGCGCATTCACCAAATCCATGTCGATATCGCGCGGATGCTCCAACGCCGTGCGAACCACCTCTTTCGTGATCGACTGAAACGGCGCCCGCTTCAATTTCGTCCCCTTCGGCAAAATCGCCGCAATGTGCCACGCAATCGCTTCCCCCTCACGGTCCGGATCGGAAGACAGATAGACGATGTCCGCTTCTTTTGCGGCATCTTGCAACCGCTTGATCACTGCCTTTTTATCCGGCAATGAAACATACGTCGGCTCAAAATCGTGTTCGATGTCGATTCCAAATTCTTTTTGCGGCAAATCGCGAATATGCCCTACCGACGACTCGAACGTATAGTTCGAGCTGAGCAACTTTCGGAGCGTCTTAATTTTTGCAGGAGACTCAACGATGACAAGGGCTTTGCCCATGGAATTCCTTTATAAAAAATGCTGATCCTATCTACTTTTCTGCTGAAAAGCAACGCTAACGTTTAAAAATTTTTCTTGTCATTGAGCGCCTGGACCAGCTCCTTGACCCGCTGCGACGCCCCCTTTTTACTAATGAAAATGGCGTCCTCCGTCTCGACGATCAGCAGATCCTCAAGCCCAATTGTCGAAATAAGCTTTTTGCCGCCCAAGATCAAGCTATTTTTCGTATCGATCGCCAGCACATTCCCTTGAACCGCGTTGTGGTTGTGGTCTTTCTCCATCATCTCATAGACGCTATCCCAAGATCCGACATCCGACCACTCGACAGCCAGCGGACAGACCACCAATTTTTGGGTTTTTTCCATGAGCGCATAGTCGATCGATGAGTCGGGAAGTTCGTGATAAGACGTCCGCAGCGCAGCGTAAGAGTCCCCGAGTCGAGGAGCATAGATCTGGAGCTCTTCGAACAAAGAGCTCGCCGTAAATCCAAAAATCCCCGCATTCCAGTAATACTCGCGACTCTTGATGAAGCCAAGCGCTCGGGGCACACTCGGCTTTTCAATGAACGCCAGCACGTGAAAAGAATTGTGATCGAACGGCTGGCCCACCCGAATGTAGCCAAAGCCAGTCTCAGGTTTCGTTGGGCGTATCCCAAAAAGAACAATGCGCCCTTGGCTGACTGTCGACACCGCTTGCTCGATTGAGCGGAGAAAAACCGCTCGTGGCTCAATCACATGGTCCGACGGCAGCACTAAAATCGGCTCCGATGGAGCAACCCCCACCACCTCAACCAAGTACCGCACCGCAAACGCAATCGCCGCCCCCGTGTTCTTTCGACAAGGCTCGACCAGCACCTCACATCGCCCCTCGGGATCGACCCGTTGCAGCTGCTTTTGCACCAGCTCTTCATAATTGCCACTGGTCGCCACGAGAATGCGCTTCACAAACGGCGCTTCCACAAACCGCCGCACCGTTGCCTGAAGGAGCGAATCCTCGCCAGTCAGATGGAGAAATTGCTTCGGAAATGCGTGCGTTGAAAGAGGCCAAAGCCGCACGCCGCCGCCCCCTGCGAGGATGATCACATTCATCGCGCGCCCCAAGCAGCAAAGCGCTCCCGCACGAACCCATCGAACTCGCGCCGAAATCGCCGATGGATCTCGCGAAGACAATCCTCACCTCCACCGACGGCAGAAGTCAGCCAATCGTGAACGATTGCCGTCTTCATCGCATCGCAGTCGCCTGAACTGAGCGCAAATCTGACTCCATCATCAAACGAATCAGCTCAGCCAGCCCCGTTCGCGCGCTCCAGCCGAGTTGCACCCGCGCCTTCGTCGCATCGCCGATCAACAAATCCACCTCTGCAGGCCGGAAAAACTGCGGCGACACCTCGACAAGCAGCTTGCCGCTCTTCGCCTCATACCCCTTCTCCTCGAGCCCCTTGCCTCTCCACTCGATCTGCATATCGATTTCCGCAAAAGCGCCCTCTACAAACGAGCGAACCGTCGTCGTCGTCCCCGTCGCCAGCACGTAATCCTCCGGTGTCTTCCCTTGAAGCATCAGCCACATCCCTTCCACAAAATCCAGCGCATAACCCCAATCGCGCTTCGCATCGAGATTCCCCAACACCAGCGTCTCTTGAAGACCCAACGCAATCCGAGCTGCTCCCAACGTAATCTTGCGCGACACAAACGTTTCGCCCCGCCGCGGACTTTCATGGTTAAACAAAATCCCATTGCACGCATACAACCCATACGCCTCGCGGAAATTCACCACCGTCCAGTACGCATACAACTTCGCAATCGCATAGGGCGATCTCGGGTGAAACGGCGTCGTCTCCCGCTGCGGCGTCTCCCGCACCTTCCCAAAAAGCTCGGACGTCGACGCCTGATAAAACCGAATTTTTGGATCCAACGCGCGGATGATATTGAGCAAGCGGAGCACTCCCACCCCATCCACATCCGCCGTATACTCCGGCAAATCAAACGACGTCTTCACATGACTCATCGCACCCAAATTATACACTTCCGTTGGCCGAATCTGCGTAAGCGCCGCCTTCAAACTCTCGCCATCCGACAAATCCCCCTCATGCAAATGAAAAAAAGGATTCTCCAACAAATGCCCAATCCGCCCACAATTTTGCGACGACGAGCGACGAACCAAACCATGAACTTCGTACTGTTTAGCGAGAAGAAATTCCGCAAGATACGAACCGTCTTGCCCAGTGATCCCAGTGATGAACGCTTTCTTGTGCATGTCGTGGAATCATGAACAACTGCGGAGAAAAGAGCAAATTAGAAGTTGGGGATCGATTTGCCGACACCGACAAATCGAACCTTCTTGCTTGCGCACTCAGCATCTCTGCATGTATTCTCGCACGTCATGATGACCGACGCCGCCCTCAATCGCAAATGAAACTTAAGAGAGGGAATGTATCCTTGAGGAAGAATAACTCATTCCGAATGACAGTGAAGATTTCTGTCGAAGACCACGAGCGCCTGAGCGCTTTGTCCGCTCTTTTAAATAAGAGCATGCATGTGATTGTGACCGATTGGATTCACGAGCATCTTGATCGCGATGGCACGCCGAATGCAGCCACACTCAAGGCCATTGAGAGCATCGAGCACAGCAGAAATTTAGTTGAAGCTAAAGATGCTCCAGACATGTTCCGCAAACTAGCGATCTAAAGGACCCGGTTCCAAGCGAGCTCCTATAACTCAAACGGAACTTTCATCTCCCCGGCTAGGTAAGTTTCGATCCTGGCAACAGTTTCCTGAAGGTCCTTTTTCGCTCCGGGCAGAGGAAAAAAGGGTCGCCCTGTTTTTTGAAGTTGTTCGAAGAATAGTTTCGGATGATTGCCAGGTGCTGAAAGCTCTTTAAGCATGATAGAAAACACTTGTTGTTGAACGGGATGAGAAGTCGTCTTGAGCTGTGCTTCCAGATTGCCTATGTACGTTTGCCATGCAGCATTCACGTTGGAGCCTTTTTTTATCGTGGCTAAAAAGAGAGCCCTTCGAGTTGAGAACAGCTGAGCATAAGCTGACTCCAAATTGCTCTGGAAGTGACAAGTTGTTTCTGTCGTGGTTGATTGAGTAGAAGTAGAAATAGTAGCAGAAACAGTAGCCATGATGAACCTCGCAGCGTTGGTGTGAGTGACATAAGATAGCGCAAGCGCGTCAATAAAATCTACAAATTACGCGCTCAAATACCGACCCAATCCTTCTTGCTTGTGCACTCAACATCTCCCCATGTATTCTCATGACCTCATGATGACCGACGCCGCCCTCATCGCCCTCAATCGCGAAGGATTTATTCCAGGACCCCAAGAGTCCGAAATCCCATTTCTCGCTCGCGTGGAAGCTTCCAGACGCTCTGCGATCCACTTGCCTCGGGCCCACACAGAATGGGCGTGCGAACAACTCCGCGAGCTGTTCGATTTCGCTCCCGAATCGCTTCACGTCGTCTACTCCAACGAGAACCTCACGCCCTGGCAAGGGGCAGTTTGTTGGATCGAAGACGGCATTTGCACGCTCCAGCTACGCGAAAACTTTCGAAGCGGCAGCCACCTATTTGGCCTCTACACCCGCGAGGAGCTCCTCGCGCACGAGGCCGTGCACGCCGCCCGCGCCATGTTCAATGAGCCAGAGAATGAAGAATTCTTCGCCTATGCCACAGCAAC
>CAYGHT010000095.1:0-6184 GCA_964349755.1 uncultured bacterium | reverse complement strand
TGGAGCTCCCGGCTGCCCCTCTAAGGGATCACTATGTACCTAAATTGCCCGGATTACTTCTCGCGCTTAGGGTATTTGATGCGGACGTGCTGCGCGAGCAATAAGGACTTCACGAGGGTTTTCTTTACTTTGCCGAGCTCTTCGAAGGTGAGCTGGCAGTCGTCGAATTGGTTCTCTTCGGCTTTTTCGGCGACGAGGCCGTCGACGAGGCGGGCGATGGCGCTCTCGCCGCCTTCTTCTAAGGATCTGGAGGCGGCTTCTACGGTGTCGCAGATCATGATGATGGCGGATTCTTTGGTTCGGGGTTTTGGGCCTGGATAGCGGAATCGTTTTTCATCGACTTCTTCGGCTCTGCCTCCTTTCAACTCGAGCTGTTTGCGGTAAAAGTAGTAGACGAGGGTGGTTCCGTGGTGCTCGCGGATGATGTCGATGAAGGATTCGGGGAGGTGGTATTTATGACCGAGGGTCACGCCGTCGATGACGTGGGCGATGATGACTTGAGCTGACTCAACGGGGGTGAGGAGTTGATGGATGTTGACGGTGCCTTGCTGGTTTTCTGTATAGAATTGAGGATTCATGATTTTGCCCACGTCGTGATAGAGCGTGGCCGCTTTGCAAAAAAGGCCGTTCGCTCCGATTGCTTGGGCGCAGCTTTCTGCGAGATTGCCGAGAACCAAGCAATGCTGGTAGGTGCCGGGCACTTCAATCGCAAGGCGTCTTAGCAGTTCATTGGAGGGGTCCATGTATTCCATGAGCGTCATGTCGGTTAGGACGCCGAAGAGCGTCTCGAGGGCCGGTAAGAGGCCGACGACCAAGATCGCGGTCAGCATCAAGAAGGTGAAGGAGGCGATGGTGTCGGTTGCGAGCGTGGTTTCCCAAAGATGGCCTTCGCTGAGCGTATAGGCGAAGAGCACGGGGATGGACGAGAGCCACGATTTCAAGCAGACAGAAAAGACCTCTTTCCGTTTTCTTAAGTTCTTGGTGCTGATGATCACGACGATGGAGGTGACTAAGTTCAATACCAAAAAGCGGCTGTGATCGACTGCGAGACTGACGGATAAAATGATGGATAAAAAAGTGGCTGCAAAGAGAGCGGTGCGCGGAGAGAGGAGAATGCAGATCAAGATGGTGGCGAACGGAGCGACAATTGGGTAGCGAACACTTTCGATGATGCTCGAGGTGCTTTTGAGCAAAACCAATTCGGTGAGTTTTGCAAAGCAGAGGGTGACGATGACGATGCAGACAAAGAGCGATACGTGTCTGAGCGAGCGGATGAAAGTTGTCTGGCTAATGCGAAAATAAAGGGCGCTGATGGTGACAAAGATGATGGAGAGGAGCAGGCTTGCAATGATCGTGAACGGATCTCCGAGTTTTCGGCTCTCTGAAATCGCTGTCTTCATCGCTTGCATCATCGTGAGGTGGCGAGAGGTGATCCGCTCTCCTTGATCGACCAGGCGCATCCCGGCTTGCACGAAGGTCATCTTCTCGGGCACGGTGCGACTCACCTGCGCGCGGAGCGAGTGGACAAGCGCGGCATCTTCGTTGAGGGTCCAAGCTCTTTCCTGAAATGCCTTGAATACAAACGCGACCGTTTCTTTGTGGAAATTTTCTCCCTGTCCCACTTGTTGTCCTAAGCGGACCCAGAAATCGGTGGGCAAGACGAGAGCCTCTTGCGTAGAGTCGGGCACAAATTCGTAAAAGGAGTGATCGGGCAGCTGGAGCTGCTTCATTTTCTGGAGGGTTCGCGGGTCGGTGAAGCGCGCTTCGATCAGCAATGTTTCCAGCTCATCTGCCGCTTTGTACATTTCTTCAAACGTGCTCGACGGCGCGGCGCTTCGCCACTTGCGGTCGTGGACTAGTTGGTTTTCAAGCTCAAAGCGGACGTCTCGGATTTCTTTGTCGTCGATTTGATAGATTTGGCCGACATCTTGCATGGCCTGTTGCTTCAAGATGATGGTCGTTTCGTAATCGGGGAATTCGAAGTCGATTTGAGCGACGATGTAGCGGGGGGCGGTCGCATTGAGCTCAAGCACCTCTACGCGCACTTCGCGAAAGTGAAGAAAGAGCGCAAGGCCAATGACGCAAACCATCCCGACGAGGATGCGTAGACCCCGCTGGTTGGAGAGAAGCCAAGATTTAAGCGACTCGATAAAATCTTGCTGCATGCTTTGAAGTGTATCAAAATTTTGTTATTTCAGCGCGAAAAGCTGTCGTGAGGTGAGTAAGACGCTCGTCGCAGTGTGCAACTTGGGTCTCCACGCTCCCGCGTCCGCTGCCGAGAACTTCGGCGTAGATCTTGATTTTAGGCTCAGTGCCCGAAGGGCGTATCACGAGCTTTGTGCCGTCGTCTAGCCAAAAGCGGAGTACGTCGGATGGAGGCAACGGTTCGGTGCCCGCCAGATAGTCTTCGATCTTTTTGATCCGAACGTTGGCAATTGCCCCCGGAGGGCGCGATCTGAGCCGCTGCATGAGGGCTTGCATTTGCTCCATTCCGCTCGCGCTGTCGGGAAAGACGATCTGCGAGAGCGACTCGCGGTGCACGCCGTATTGAGCGTAAATTTGATGGAGCAGTCCGATGAGGGTGAGCTCATGCCGCTTGGCGGCAGCTGCAACTTCTGCGATCAGACACGCCGCCGATACGGCGTCTTTGTCGCGCACCATCGTGCCGAGCAAATAGCCGTAGGACTCTTCGGCGCCGAAGATGAATTGCTTTCCTTCCGGGTGTTTTTCCCAACGGGCGATCTGTTCGGCAATGTACTTAAAGCCGGTGAGCACATCGATGCAGGTGCCGCCAAAGTGCTCTGCGATTTTGCGAAATAATTCCGTGGTTACGATGGTCTTGAGAAACGCGCTTCCGGGGCTTAAACGACGTTGGGCGCAAATGTGTTCCAAGCACACGCACGCGATCTGATTGCCGCTCAAACGGACGGGTTTTCCTTCGTGCATGACTACGACGCCCATTCGATCGGCGTCGGGGTCTGTCGCAATCAGCAAATCGCCGCCTGTTCGGACGAGCTCTTCGGTCCCGAGACGAAGCGCTTTTTCGTCTTCGGGATTGGGCGAGGGGGCATTGGGAAACGCTCCATCGGGCGTGCTTTGCGCCTCCACGAGGTGGACGTTCGGATAGCCCCAGCTTTTGAGCGCTTGAGGCACGATGCGGATGCCGGTGCCGTGCAGTGGGGTGTACAAGATGCGGAGCGCTGCATTGGCGATTTCTGGATGCCGTTGGAGCTTTTTCAGCTCGCGCAAGTACGCCTCGTCGAGCTCCTTGCCCACCCAGCGGATATTCGGCGAATCCAGTGGGGCCAAAGGAATCTCACCCTGATGGGTTTGCACGGCGTCGATGATGCCCTGATCGTGGGGTGGCGTCACCTGGCCGCCGTCTTGCCAGTAAACTTTGTAGCCGTTGTATGCAGGGGGATTGTGAGATGCGGTGATCATGACGGCTGCACTGCAGCCAAAATGGCGACAGCCATAGGACACAAGCGGCGTTGGGCAAATCTCGCTTGTGATGAACGCGCGCATCCCGGCGCCTGCCACAACGCGCGCCGTATTTTCAGCAAACTCGCGAGAATGGTGTCGGACGTCGTAGCCGATGAACACGGAGCAGGAGCCCTTCAATCGCTTAAGATATGTGCATAGCCCAGCAGTTGCCGCCCGAATCGTGTAGACATTGAGCCGATTGGTGCCGACACCCATGAGCGCGCGCATGCCGCCCGTTCCAAACGACAAGTCGCGATAGAATGCATCGACAAGCGCATCTGGATTTGTGTCGAGCTGCCGCTTGACCTCCGCGCGCGTTTGCGCATCAAACGGTTCTTGGAGCCAGAGCTGAATGCGCTTGCGAACTTGAGGGTCCATTTTTTTTTAAGTGTGCGCGAAACACATGCGCTTTACAACGAAAAATTCTGCTCGATCAGGTTGTCGAGATACGAGACACATTGCTCTTGAATGTGGAGCGCATCAATTCGCGGGGCGTCTGGGTGGTCGATGCCTTCACAGCGCGCTCCGGCATCCTTCCAGTCTTCTGGATCTCGAAGATGGTGAATCCACCAGGGGAATGTTTTGCACTGAATGGGCCGTGCGTCGTAGACCGTGCACTGCTTGTCCTTGAGGAAGACGCAATCGCCCCCTTCATTTTGGTCTTGAAGAGCGAGCTGGCCGTCGATGGTTCTCGTGTAACGTTGGGTGAACTCTTCGTCGGAAAGGTTGAAATGCTTTGCCAAGCGGGATAAATCTTGAGGCGAAAGAAACACATAGCCAGGCGAGCCGGTGCAGCACTTGCCACAACCCGTGCATTTGAAGCGGAGGCCGTCTGCGAACCAGACGTCGTTCATCGCATCCATGCGATCCTCTCGGTACGCTCCACGAACCACGAACTTGGGCGCCAACGGTACACGTCGATGCAGATGCCGTGGTTATCGAGGGTGAGCAGATTCCAGGTGGCCCCTCGAGCAAACCCTACGCACCCCCCGTCGAGAATGACAGGATATCCGCTTCTTTGTAGGTCGGCGATGATGTGGCGGTGCGTGTGGCCGTGCAAATAGGCGCGGATCCTCGTGTCGCTGCGACAGAGCGCCTCGAGGGCCTCACCTCGAACGAGACCTCGGGACGGGAGGTCGTTTTGGAAAAACGGATAGTGATTGAACAGCAGAATGGAATCGTTTGAAGGGATCGAGGCTAAAAGTTTTTGAAGGCGCGCTTCAAGAGCGGAGGAAAAGCGACCTCGCGAAGTGAGCGAAGGGCGTGCGGTATCGAGCGCGACAAGCCACCACGATGGAGCGAGGAGGTGGGCCTCAATTCCATGATCTTGCAAGCGAAACGGCCCCACGCCGATCTCATTGCTTAAATAGCGGTAGAAGCGCTTCCGAAAATACGAGGTCAGTGTGTAGTGATCGTGGTTGCCAGGAATCGCAATCCAGGGGCGCTCAAGCGCATCGACGAAGTTTCTTGCTTGGGAGTACTCTTGGGGAAGCGCATTCGAAGTGAAATCACCTCCGAGTAAAACGCGCTCGACCCCGAGCTCTGCAAAGAGCGAGGGAAGCGCATCCACTTGGGCGCTCGCAAAGCTCGCCTTCCTGTGAAGCCACCAGTTCACCCGTCCTGCCAACCGCTTTGAGCAAAGCTCAATGGGGTTGCAAGTGAGATGAGTCCAATGAAAGTCGGACAGCTGGGCGAGCCGAAGCGGGTTCATGGGGCAGCATTCTACGCTCAAACCGTCTTAAATTCGAGGCGTTTTTTTGCTGGTCTTTTTCGTCGATTTTGGCTTTGCATTATTGAGGCGGTCGAAGACGGGCACTCGGTGCTTCATCCTCCAATTTCGCTCCGCTTCTGTCAGATGGGTGGGTGTTCGCTCAGTTCGTTCTTTTCGCACCGCGGCCTTTGCTTGCTTTTTGAGCTGACGTTCTGGCCGCTTTGGAGCAGGCGTTGATGGCAAGATCAACCCTTCCTCCATTTGATTGTGAACGGAACGGATGACCTGGCGGTTGATCTTAGCGATGTGATGGGCGGGGTCTTTCATGGGGCACCTTGCTTAATTCTGTTAGTTCAACTAATTAATTGCAACTTTGTTTGTAAATTGTTTAAACACATGCTTTGGTGAAATAAAGTAATGCCATTTAGTTCTTGTTATGCGAAATCGCATTGCCCACTCGGGCGCTGTACAGAGGGCCCCTGGGCTCCAACCAGGTCTCCAAAGGTCGAGGTGGTGGTGGAGATTCGGCCCGATCGTCACAGTGGGCAGTCCTAGGTTAGATGCCAAATGCCCTGGCCCTGAGTCGTTGCCGATGAAAAGGGCCGACTCGTAGAGAAAAGCCGCAAGTTCTGCAACTGTTGAGAAGTGAGGCGCTCCCCAGAGGCGCGCCTCATGGGGAGCAGTCACAAACACCGGCTCCCACCCGGCATCGATGAGGCGTTCTCGCAGAGCGAGAAAGCGGGCGCGGGGCCAATTCCTAGCAGGTGAAGAGCTCGTGGGGTGGATGGCAACCCGTTTGGGGAATTTGCTCTGAGTCAGGTGGGCAGGTGCGCGGATCCCATTGTCTAAAGAGCGGGGAACCCCTGGGAAAAGAGCCTGCATCGCGTCGGCGATGTTGTGGGCCATTGGTTGAGTGCGCTTGAAGACGAAGTCGGTCGATTGCAAGCTGCCATGCTTTGAGGGCAAATGGCTCGCATAGAGTGTGTAGAC
>CAYGHT010000094.1:0-6278 GCA_964349755.1 uncultured bacterium | reverse complement strand
TCCCCGCACTGGGGAAGCGGGGGTTTCTCCCGACTTCCTCTACACAAACTTAATTCAAACATTATTATATTTGTAATTGTTTATAATTTACTGTTTTGCGAAATAATTATTTGTTATTTGGTGTGTGTTGTATGCTTAGCCTTGGGAGGCGCTTATTGGAGCAAGCTTACGACGCTAAGTTTGGACTTTGTTTGGCTCCTTTATTGTCTCGCCTCCCAATTTTGACTTAAAGGAAGACGTCGATGGTGTGGCTGATCGCTCGCTGGCTTGTATTATTGGGCTGGGCGTTGCAGGGGTTTTGCGCTCCGCGCGAAACGTTGGGACTGGGGGATGTGCCGCATGTGCTTGATCGATTGTTTTCGTTTCATATTGAGAATAAGCAGTTGAGCGCGACACTGGTGCGCCGCTCGATGAAAATTTACATTGAGCAGTTCGATGCGGAAAAGGTCTATTTGCTCGCACAAGAAGTGGCTCCATTTTTGCAATTGAGTGAGGCTGAAGCGCTCCGCATCGTACAACGGTTGAATAACCGCGATTATTCTGATTTTTTAGCGCTGCATCGGGTATTTCAAACGGCGATTCATCGAGCTGAAGCGATGCGCTCTCTACTCGTGCAGGAGATGCTGGAAGCGGGCACTTGGGGAGGGGAGGGGAGCTCCTCGTCTCGCTATGCGAACTCAGAATTGGAATTGAAAGAGCGGCAAAAAGTGCGCATGGTCCGTTTTTTTTCGTTCCATCAGTCGCGGAGCGTCTTGGATAGCGCTGAGAGGAAGGCGAAAGTATTTTCGCTCTTTGAGAGAAAAATTAGCCGTTTTGAGGCCAACTTTCTTTGGAAAGATGAGCTGGGAGCGCCGTTGCCACTTGCAAGATCTGAGCATTTGCTGACAGTGAAAATGTTGAAGGCGTTTGCCCGCAGTCTCGATACGCACACCTCTTTTTTTAGCCCTGAAGAGGCTTATGAGATGCGCTTGAGCTTAGAAAAGCAATTTGAGGGTGTTGGAGTCATTTTATCGGAGAGCGTCGATGGCATTGTCATCGCTGAGCTCATCAAGGGAAGCCCTGCTGAATTGTCTGGCAAAATCCGGATGAACGATATCCTCGTGGAAATCGATGGACGCTCAGTTCAGGGGATGGCTTTTGAAGATGTGCTCGATGTGCTCAAGAAAAAAGCGCGCGGGGAAATCATTTTAGGAGTTCAGCGAGAAGGGGCTCTTTTTCACGTATCGCTCCAGAAGCAACCCATTGTCATGAATGAAGAGCGGATGGAAACGAGCACTGAAAAATTTGGCGATGGCATCATTGGAAAAGTAGCCCTCCATTCCTTCTATGAAAGTGGAAGTGGCGTCAGCAGTGAAAAAGATTTGAAAGAGGCCATTCGTTCATTTCAGCAGCAAGGACCCCTCCATGGCCTCATCCTCGATCTTCGAGAAAACGCCGGTGGGTTTTTAAGCCAAGCCGTGAAAGTCGCAGGGCTTTTCCTCTCAAATGGCGTAGTTGTGATTTCGAAATATGGCAAAGATGAAATCCATTATCTACGGACCCTTTCGGGACGCCCATTTTTCAACGGACCTGTGGTAATCCTCACCTCCAAAATGTCGGCAAGCGCAGCCGAGATCGTCGCGCAAGCGCTCCAAGATTACGGCGTTGCCGTCGTGGTGGGCGATGAGCGCACCTTTGGCAAAGGATCGATTCAGTTTCAAAATGTCACCGATGAAAAAGCAGACATTTTTTTCAAGGTAACCGTGGGGCGTTATTACACCGCCTCAGGACGAAGTACGCAGATCGACGGCGTCGTTGCAGACATTGTGGTCCCCACTCAATACGCGCCCTACAACATCGGAGAGCGATTCTTAGAATACCCCTTGTCCAGAGACTCCGTGGCCCCCGCCTACACCGATCCGTTGACCGATCTCGACGAAAAAACCAAGACCGTATTCCAAAAGCGCTATCTGCCCTTCACCCAACGAATTGTCTCCGTATGGAAAAAAGCCCTCCCGCAGCTGAAAAAAAACAGCGCTCAGCGCCTGAATCGCGACGCCGATTTCCAAGCGTTTACCCGTAAGCTCGACAAAGTGCGCGCTCGCCAGCACACCCTCCCCGTAAACACCATCGACGAACACATCCGCATCGGCATGGAAGATCTCCAGATGAAAGAGGCTGTGAACGTCGTAAAAGACATGCTCCTGATCGAGGCAGAGGCGAGAGAAGCGAGCGCCACAGGAACAGGGTCCCCTTAAGTCTTTTTCTTGCAAAAATGACCTGCCACCACTATCCTAGCACTCTTTACTGTGCACGGCTAGGTAGCTCAGTTGGTAGAGCAGAGGACTGAAAATCCTTGTGTCGCTGGTTCAATTCCAGTCCTGGCCATACTTTCTTACTTTCAATGACCAAAAAGAAAAAAAGTCTCAATCTCAACGCTTCCTCCTATGCAAAGACTCTGAATGCTCTTAAAGAGAGAATCCGCGCGGCTCAACTCAAAGCCTCTCTCAGTGTCAATGAGGAACTCATTCGCCTTTACTGGGACATCGGTAAAGTAATTCTTCAAAAAAAGAAAGAAGAAGGCTGGGGTGCCAAGGTCATCGACCGCATGGCAAGAGACCTAAAAGCCGCATTTCCTAGGATGACAGGGTTGTCTATTCGCAACGTGCTTTATATGAAGCAATTTGCAGCGGCTTATCCCGATTTGGCAATTACGCAACAGGCTGTTGCGCAAATTCCCTGGGGACATAATGTCACCCTCTTGGACAGATTCAAAGATGCGAAAAAGCGGCTCTGGTATGCACGGAAAACCATCGAAAACGGCTGGTCGCGTGATGTATTAGAAACATGGATAGATTCCAATCTCTACAGTCGGCAAGGAAAAGCCATCACGAATTTCAAGACTACCATGCCCAAAGCACAATCCGATCTCGCGAATGAGATTCTCAAAAACCCCTACCACTTTGATTTTATGCCTATGCAGGAAGAGGCTGATGAGAAAGCCATTGAAGATGGCTTGGTGGCGCACATGCAACATTTGCTCACCGAGCTGGGCATAGGCTTTGCATTTATCGGCCGTCAGTTTGCAATAGAGGTCGACGGGGAAGATTTTCTGATCGACTTGTTGTTTTACCACTACAAGTTGAGGCGCTTCATCGTCGTGGAACTTAAAAATACGCCGTTCAAACCCGAATATGCGGGCAAGATGGCGTTTTATCTGGCTGCTGTGAATGCCAAACTCAAACATCCAGACGATGAGCCTGCCATTGGCATGATTCTTTGCCGCAGCGGAAAGCGCCTCGTCGTCGAATACACATTGTCAGAAAGCAAGAAGTCGATCGGAGTTTCGACGTACAAGACAAAAGTGGTGGAGTCCCTTCCCAAAAATCTTAAGAAAAATCTCCCGTCAATTGAACAGATTGAAAACGAATTGAAGAAGGAAAAGGGATAGGGGAGCGGTGTAAAATGCCGGAATATTGCCGGAGTAGCGCGTTTCCAAATAGACTTTGGCAAGAAAGGGTGATTTAAGGTCATCTCGAGTACTGGACGGAACCTGAACAGTCAAAACTGAAAATCCTTGTGTCGCTGGTTCAATTCCAGTCTGGAATTGAAGTGAAGCGCGCTGCAGCGCGTGAACCGGCGGGAAGCCGTTGAATCGGCTACCTCATCCGTTCTTCAGCCGAAACCGCACCCACACAGCTCCTGCAAACGCAACCAGAATGCACACTGCGTTCACCACAGCCACGACGTGGAACGCATCCATGAACGAATGCTTCTTTTGCACTAGATGAAAGATCGCCGAGCTCACGGCCAAGAAAATGCCGCCCATCACGTTCCACAAGGTGGCCACGGTGCCAATGGCCTTGCCCACTTTTTCTCCCGAAATTGTTTGGTTGACCGCTGTCATCAAGCAGGTGTTACTGAGGCCCCAGGTGATTCCCAATAGGAAAAACGGCGCAGCAATCCACGCAAGAGAAAACGTCTCTCCAATGAACATGTGCCAAAGGGCCGACAGCAGTGTAGAGCCAATCGAAATCAGGAGCAAATTGGCCACTCCGAATTTCTTGAGCAAGGGAGAAAACCCAAAGGAAACGATCACCTGTGCAACCGGAATCAAAGAGACCAAGAAACCAATTTCAAAGGCAGAGAGGTTGCGAATGACTCGAAGATATAACGGATCGAAAAACATGAATACGTAGCTGACAAATCCGGCGACCGAACAGCTCAGAGCCGAGAGCAAAATGAGTTTGTGGCTGAACAGCCGAGTTTCGAGCAATGGGGCGGCGATTTTTTCTTCGATGAATACAAGAACTCCCAAAGCAACGAGTCCTCCCACGAGTGGAATGAAAGCCCCCGGTGTAAACCAACCGAGCTCAGCTCCCGTCACAATGCCATAGGTAAAACTACCAAGACCCACGATCAAGAGCACAAGCCCCCACCAATCGATTTCCACCTTCGAGCGCTCAACACTCGGGGGGCGGTTCATGCTGAAGGCGCAAAGTGCAAGGCCCAAAGCAATCATCGGCACGTTGACCCAAAACACCCATCTCCAGCTGAGGAAACCGACTAGAAGCCCTCCAACTGCCGGACCCACCGTCAGGCCTGTGCCTGTGATTCCTGTGTACACACTCACCGCTTTGGCATGTTCATTCGATGGGAAAGTCTCATTGATCAAAGCAGCCGAGGAAATATAGAGCATCGATCCGCCCAACCCCTGCAGCCCTCGGAAGAAAATGAGCCATTCCATGCTGCGGCTTGCGCCCGCACCGATCGCAGCTGCCATAAATAAAATCACCCCAGAGAAAAAGATCTTCCGGCGGCCAAACAGATCGGCAAACTTGCCAGCCGCAATCATCGTCATGCTCAGCAGCATGGCAAACATGTTCGAGACCCACTGAAGCTCTAAGACGGAAGCATCGAAGGCTTTCTGAATGAACGGGAGTGCTGTATTGACAATGGTCACGTCCAAAAAGACCGTGAATGCAAGCAACGAAATGCCCAGAAGCGCAAGCCAGCGAAGAGGATGGTACATACTTTCCTGCTAGCACGCAGCTGCTTTATTTGACAGATAAAATCGTTCCTGGCACAGCTGGAGCTATGCTCAAAACCCACGGTCGCTACAACTACAGTCCCATCACCCAACGTCCCATATACCAGTGGCCCGATGGCAAGCACCTCGCCGTCTACCTCGCTCTCAATGTCGAGCATTTTGCCTTTGGCGAGGGAGAAGGGGCTGAACTGGCTCCGAAACGATTGCAGCCAGACATTCTAAACTACAGCTGGCGCGACTACGGCAACCGGGTCGGAGTTTGGCGTTTGCTCGAACTGTTTGAAGAGCTAAAGTTTCCATGCGCCCTGCTCGTTAACGGCTCGATCTATGACTACTGTCCCGAAGTGATAGCGCCGTTTCGAGCTCGAGGCGATGAAATCGTGGCGCACGGGATGACCAATGCAGAGCGGCAAGGAGCGTTCGATCGAACAGCGGAAGGCCAGCTCATCCGAAACGTGACCGATCTCATTGCCAAGCACGAGAAAAAGCCTCCAAGCGGATGGCTCGGACCGTGGATTTCTGAAAGCGTGGACACCCCAGATTTGTTGCAAAAAGCCGGGTACAAGTACTTGCTCGATTGGGCTCATGACGACCAGCCGACGCGGTTTAAAACATCTGCTGGGAACCTGGTTTCTGTCCCTTATCCGCAAGAGCTCAATGACATTCCGACAATCGTTCCCAACCGAGCCTCTGCCCCCGAGTTTGCCGACATGATCGTCGACCAATTTGATGAGATGCTTCGACAAAGCCAAAAAATGCCTCTCGTATTCGGCTTGTCGTTGCACACCTACATCGTCGGACAGCCGTTTCGACTCAAACATCTTCGCCGCGCATTGGAGCATATCGCAGCCAAGCGAAATTCCGTGTGGATGACCCATCCGGGTAAAATTGCCGAGCATTTTGCTTCGCTGTGAACGAACAATTGTGTACCCTCTGAACCCATGCGCTATACCGATCAGGGCACGGCCCTAGAAGCCTTCATCGCCCGCCCAAACCAACCCAAAAGCCCGCTTGTGATTTTGTGCCATGCATGGCGAGGAAGAGATCCATTCATCTGCGAAAAAGCCGAGTTGATGGCCCGCTGGGGCTACATCGGCTTTGCCCTCGATGTGTATGGAGCTGGTATTCTGGGGAAATCGAAGGAAGAAAACGCGGCATTGAAGAAACCGTTTTTGCAAGATCGGGCGATGCTGCGACGAAGATTGTTGAAAGGGTTTGAAGTGGCAACAGCTCTTCCAGAAGTGGATGC
>CAYGHT010000093.1:0-6284 GCA_964349755.1 uncultured bacterium | reverse complement strand
CTGTGTTCTCTGTGGTTCAAAAACTTGTGCTCAGAGCCCCCCACCTGAATAGTTAGCGTTAATTTAGAATTGAGATTTCGTCTTCTAAATACCGCTGCAGAACTTTTGGCACAAGGACAGAACCGTCTGCCTGTTGGTTATTTTCCAAGAGCGCAACCATCAACCGAGACGTCGCAACCCCCGATCCATTGAGCGTATGCACATAGTAAGGCTTGTCTTGGGACTTTCGGGCTTTCGTTTCGGATCTACGCGCCTGAAAGTCGGTGCAGTTCGAAACGGAGGAAACTTCATAATACCGATTTTGTCCAGGGAGCCATACTTCGATGTCCACGGTTTTCGCTGCCGCAAAGGACATGTCTCCGGTCGTGAGGAGCATGTTCCGATAGTGCAGTCCCAATCCTTCGAGCACTTCCGTTGCAGTTTCAACCATCGCTTCGAACATGCGCGCGCTCTCTTCTGGCTGCGTGAAGCAAAAGAGCTCTACTTTATTGAATTGGTGCGTCCGAATGAGACCGCGCTCTTGCGAGCCTGCAGCGCCCGCCTCTCGTCGAAAGCACGGGGAGTAGGCGGTGTATTTCAGCGGAAGAACCTCTTCCTCCAGAATCTCCTGGGAATGCATGCCATTGAGCGAGCACTCAGAGGTCGGAATCAGATACAAGTGATAATCTTCATCGCGAATCTTGAATAATTGATGCTCAAATTTCGGAAGCTGTCCCGAGCCAAACATGATTTCCGGGCGCACCAGCAGCGGAGGGATGATCTGCATGAAGCCATTCTTCCGATGGGTGTCGAGCATGTAATTTAAAAGGGCCCATTCAAGCCGCGCGCCAAGCCCCTTGTAAAGAGGCCATCCAGACCCGGAAATTTTCGCGCCGCGCGCAAAATCAAACAGCTTGAGCCGTTCATTGAGTTCCACATGGTTTTTAAACGGAAAATCGAACTCCCTCTTGACGCCCCACGACTTGATGCACACGTTGTCTTTTGGGCTTGGAGAAACGGGGATGTCATCCATCGGAAGGTTGGGGAGCACAGCCAGCTCTTGATTGAGCGTGTTTTCGAGCTCAGCCAGCTCTGCATCGGCGCGCGCAATCTGTTCGCCGAGCGTCGTCATCTCTTGAGTGGAAGACGAAATGTCCTCGCCCTTTCTTTTTTTCTCACCGAGCGTTTTCGAGGCCAGATTCTTCTTCGACTTCCACTCCTCGCTCGAAGTCTTCAGCGTTCGGATCCGTTCGTCGAGCGCGAGGAGGGGTTGCAGCGAGAGCTCGGGATTCTTCGTTTTAAGTCGGTTTTCCACAGTCGTGGGGTTTTTGCGCAAGTTTTTTAGATCAAGCATGAGGGCCTCTTCTCCTTCAATGAGACGGCTCATTATAGAGAAAACTTCGAAAAGCGCCACGAGAAAAAATGGCTCTTGCTCTGGAAGAATTTGTTTTGCTATGGTGACTGCCACAACTTCGAGAGAGTTTACGTGAAACCTTTGTACCCTCAAGCTAAAAACCCCCTCATTCTTCGCTACCATCGATTGATGGACGCCTTTGCTAAATCCGATGACGAGCGGGACTTTTACCTCGATCACTCGGAAGGTTTTTTGCTCTATGCAGACTTAGACAAAAGCGTCGAAGAGCTCGAAGCGCTCGATAAAGAGCTGAAGCAAAATCCGACCCGCTATTGCATGATCCCCAAGATGACCTTCTACGAGGTGAAGAAATTCATGGAGGGGTTTGTCCATGAAAAAGTCTACGACATCGACACGAAAGAAAAGCTCCTCGATTTGATCTCGGCAAAAGAGGCCAGGGAAAACTTTCTCGAGTTCATCTACGATCACCTCAATGAGCTGGAAAAATGGCAAATCTACTACCAAGAGCGCTCCCGCATCCGCATCATTGAGTGGGTCCGCAGCCAGGAAATTCAATTCGTCTTTGAAGAAGACATGGATTTGCCCAAAGCGTTGATCGAAAAAATCAAGCGCCACCAATTCGAGACCAAGGTGCCCAAAGAAATCCAGCAGGGCCGCGAGGCGCTGTTCACAAAGGCCAAGACCTACTATTCCAATGAAGCGCTCAATCCGCGCCCCAAGCGGGGACGTCCTCCGAAGCAGGTCGTTAAGGTCGAGCTAGAACCTCAAATGTCGATCGATATCTACATGCAGGTTCCCGCCTCCTGCCGTTCCTTTTTGTACATTCCCGACATCACATCGGCCTCTTCGGTCACCTTCTCGGCTAAATTCGAGACGGAAGAGCATCTATTGGCCTCGCTCCGCGGCTCGCCCCGCCTGCGCGTGGACGAAAAGCTCGAGGCCCTTTCGCAACGGTTGGAATCGCTCCGCCATCTCTCAACTCGTCTTTCTGGAGCCGAAAAACTGGTGGGAGGCGATGCATTCAAAAAACCATTCATGCCTTTCATCAAGCCCAAATTCAAAGAGACGAAGTCAATCGAAGTTTTACCAGAGACTCAGTCGTCCTCCAAGATCGGTTCTGCCATCGGCTCCGTGTTGCCGAAAAAGCGGGGACGTCCTCGTAAGGAAGATGCAAAAGCTGAGGAGTTTATAGGTCAAAAACGGCGGCGCTTTGCCATTAAGAAAGTGACCCAAATCAAGACCAAGAAAGGCCGGTCTTGAGCGCTATGCCAGGATCGACTATACTGTCCGCCTCTTATGACGATTGCGACCATCCCTCTTGATGTTGCCCAGGCTCTTCGAACGCTTGCTGCGCTCCATTGGACTCGGTTCATGGACGACAAGATGGGCAAGCTCGTCCGCCAAAATAAGGGCGGCACGTTCCACTTGCCAGTCAGCGGCCATGAGCTCATCGGCGCAGTCTCTGCCCTTTCTTTAATTCCTGGCACCGATTGGGCGTATCCCTACTATCGCGACCGAGCCTTTGCCATCGGTCTCGGTTGTCCACTCGAAGAGCTTCTCTCCGTCTTTTTAGCGCGCGATACCCAAAATCACTCTGGCGGTCGAATGATGCCGGAGCATTTTTCCGATGTCGCCCGCCGAATTCCGTGTCAGTCCAGCTGCGTCGGCTCGCAGTTTCTACAAGCAGTGGGCACAGCGATGTCCGTCGTCCTTCGCGATCAATCAGAGGTCGTCTATGTCTCCGGCGGCGATGGATCGACCTCGCAGGGCGATTTCCATGAAGCGCTCAATTTTTCTTGCATTCACCGCCTGCCCATCGTGTTCGTGATCCAAGATAACGGCTGGGCGATCTCCGTTCCGATCCGCGAGCAAACCGCTGGAGGAACCATCGCGAAAATGGCCCGCGGCTACGAGGGACTCTCTGTATTTGAAATCGATGGATGCGAGTATGAAGAAACCAGCGCGGCCCTGCGCGCCGCCGTACACAAAGCGCGGATGAAAGAGGGCCCGAGCCTTGTAGTCGCAAGTGTTCCGCGAATTGGAGCGCACAGCAGCAGCGACGATCCGAAAAAATATAAGCTCGAAAGTGTCCTTGCAGCGGCGATTGCCCGAGATCCCCTTGTTCGCTTTGAGCGCTTTCTCATTGAAAAAGGGGTGCTCACGCACTCCGAGCTCAAGGCGCTGCGCGCGCAGCGCTTCGAGGAAGTGGAAGCCGCCGCCGCCATCGCAGAGCAGCAGCCGTTTCCTTCCCGCGCAAGCGCAGCGGATGGCGTATTCAAGCCATTTACTCTGCCGACGTCTTCCGCTGGAACGCGAGGAAGCGAATCGATCGTTCTCATGGACGCGTTGAATCACGCGCTTGTAGAAGAAATGGAGCGCGATCCGGGCGTCGTAGTCTTTGGCCAAGACGTTGCCCACGGCAAAGGCGGCGTATTCGGCATCACGCGGACCTTGACCGAGCGGTTTGGAGTGAAGCGGTGCTTCAACACTCCACTTGCAGAATCGACCATCGTAGGGCTTGCCATCGGACTTTCTGTCGATGGCGTGCATAAACCAGTTGCTGAAATTCAGTTTGCCGATTACGCGTGGACTGGCATGAACCAGATTTTCAATGAGCTGTCGAGCATTCACTACCGCTCTAATGGACAGTGGAACTGCCCCGTGGTTCTCCGAATGCCCTACGGAGGCTACATCCAAGGCGGACCGTACCATTCGCAAAGTCCAGAGGCGTATCTCGCCCACTGCCCTGGCTTAAAAGTCGTTGTGCCCAGCAACGCTGCCGATGCAAAACGGCTCTTGAAGACCGCCATCCAAGATCCAAACCCCGTGATCTTTCTCGAACACAAAGCTCTGTATCGCCAACGGGTCTTTTGCGCGCGGCCAGAGCCGGGTGCAGATGAGTATCTCGAGTTTGGCAAGGCAAACATTGTCCGTTCTGGCGACGACTTAACCGTTGTGGCGTGGGGAATGATGGTCGGTGTGGTGCACGAAGTTGCAGAACAACTTGCGAAAGAGGGCATTCAGGCCGAAGTCATCGATCTCAGGACACTAGTGCCGCTCGACTTTGCTTGCGTGCTCGCCTCGATCAAAAAAACAGGCAAACTCCTGATCCTCCACGAAGCTCCCCGAAATTGCGGCTTTGGCGCAGAGCTCGCCGCGCGCGCAGCCGATGAAGCGTTCTCGTTCCTCGACGCTCCGATCGCACGCCTTGCCGGTAAAGACTGCCCCGTCCCTTATTGCAAAGACCTCGAAGACGAAGTCCTCCCACAAAAAGCAGATGTCGAAGCCGCAATCCGCGCGCTCTCTAGCTATTGAATGTTGCTAAATCTCTTCTTTTCTGACATGCTCAAGAACATTTGATTATGTTTTGGCAACGCATCTTTGTTCTTCTGATCTCGCTCTCTACGCTTTTTGCGAAAGAGGAATTTGCGCTCGGCACGCTGGTCACAGCGCCCAACGATGCGCGCACGGTCATCATCGATGCAGGTCATGGAGGAACGGATCTCGGCGCCCGGAGCCGCTCGCCCTATTGCGAGGAAAAACGGCTCTGTCTTCAGACCGCGCGTCTTTTAAAAAAGTACTTAAGCCAGCTGGGCTATCGCGTCGTCATGACACGCGGCGGCGATGCCTTTGTCCCACTCTCCAAGCGGGTCGAAATTGCAGCGCAAGCCAGCGGCGATCTTTTCTTAAGCGTTCATTTCAATTCCTCTCGCAGTCCAGAGCCCCATGGAATTGAAGTGTTTTTCTCCGACAATGGAGAGGATCCAACCCGCTCTTCCGCATCGCGTCGCCTCGCCAATTCCGTATTGACTCGGGTCATTCGCCAAACCGAAGCCCGCTCGCGAGGCATCAAGCGCGGCAATTTCTACGTCCTGCGCGAAAACACAATGCCCGCAGTCCTCGTTGAAGGAGGCTTTCTCTCCAATCCAGACGAGCGCGTACAACTCCGCTCGCGCGAATACCAAGAAAAAATCGCGCAAGGCATCGCCGACGGCGTAGACCATTTTTTCCGGACGATGCGCGCGTCTTAAAAGTTATTGATTGTTGTTCTGCTGAATCAGCTCATGGTCTGTTCTAAATCTGACCGGTGCTGCTGGGTCTGATCCTCTAGCTCTGTCTATGCACAACTTCACAAAGTCGAGGATTCCGTTCAGAATGAACGAGAGCATGCGATGCACAATGCTTCCCTGCGGCAGCGCGTAAACAATGAAGGAGAGAAGAAGTAAAGCGAGAGATGCCTTCAAGGTGATGGCGATGGCGCCAGCCACGAGCGTTCCAATTGTCGCGAGCGCAACGATCGTTGCAATTGCAAGTAGAACGATCGCCGCGGTTTTGAGGTGATTTAGGATTGTGGGCCATTGCGAAGGGCTCGCAGATGTAGCATCGGCTGCATCAACCGGTGGTGCGTCTGGCGGTGGCAGCGATGAGACGAGTTCAGATGGTGGACCGCTAAAAACAACATTAGGATCTAGGGTTGTGGGCTCTTGGTATTGGGGGGAAGGAGTTATTGGGGTAACAACAGGTGACGTTGACGGCAATTCTAACGACTCTGGTGCCTGCAGGGAAACAATACGACCTTCTAGCGAAGCAAATGAGGCAAGATCCGAGAATGCGGCGGCGGCGGACGCGCTGAATGAAGATAGTACGCTCGCAGATGAAGATGGTGTGCCCGGAGGAGGAGGGCACCAGTCATTAAGAGCATTAAGAGTATGACGAGCATTAAGCTCGTCGTAATTAGTTGCAGAAGTCATGTAATTACCTCGTTTTACTGAAGAATTTTACCAATAAACTGGCAATTAATCAACATAAATTATTTACAATAACATAACTTCTAGGCTCTCTGTGCCTTAAGATGGCGTCCTCGGCGAGAATTGAACCCGCGACCTGCCGCTTAGGAGGCGACCGCTCTATCCACTGAGCTACGAGGACA
>CAYGHT010000092.1:0-6336 GCA_964349755.1 uncultured bacterium | reverse complement strand
CATCGAACATCTCGGCTCCATTCAAGCGCCGCAAGGTCAAGTGCATCTCCAGATGAAAGTGGCAGATCGCATCATTCAACAGGTTTTGAACACAGATGGCGTTTTAGAAGGTGTCAAAATTGTCAAAGAAAACGGAGTCATCCGGCTGGCAGCACAGAGCGAATTAACAGCTAAGCACATTGTCGTCGAAGGGCCCGGTGTTGAGGTGGAAGGGGCGGTAAGCGCTTCGGATTGTACTCCTCGCGCTGTTGGAGGCACGATTCATTTGCTCGGAGATTCGGTTGTGATTCGCGATGCGCTCATCGAGGCTTCGGGCGATGCAGGTGGAGGCACTGTGCTCATCGGCGGCGACTATCAGGGCAAAGGAGACGTGCGCACGAGCTCTCACGTATACATCAATCCGGGGGCTGTGGTTAAAGCGAACGCATATACGGCTGGCAATGGAGGAAAGATCATTGCTTGGAGCGATCGACTGCATCGCTTTGAAGGGAAGTTGCGCGCTCGCGGTGGTCAAGAGAGTGGCAACGGTGGCTTTGTCGAGACGTCTTGCGCCGGACCGATGGTTGTCACAGGTCATGTGGACACAACGGGACCCCAAGGGACTTATGGAGAGTGGATGATTGATCCAACGGCCATTGTGGTGGATGCGGCTGGTGGCGGAACGTTGGCTCAAGCTGAGAACTGTGGAGCGGGTGCCACAATTACAATTCCACCAGTGACCATTGCAGCAGCGACTACAACGGTCAATTTATGCGCGACGAACGGGGCCAACTGTTCCATTACTGTCACCGATGCGATTGCTGGTCTAGCCAGTAATATTGGGATTGCTTTTACAGTAGGAGGGACAGGACCTTCATTCACGATTACTTTGAATAACAATGTGACCACTTCTTCTGGCTTCATTACGTTTGCTGGCGCTGATGTGACTTTAGGGGGTTCTTTTACGACGTTGAGTACGACCGCGGCAGGCGCTGGAGCTTCTATTTCTTTTTCCGGAGCGGTCAATGGCGGCGGCACGAGACCCATGACGGTGACAGCGGGAACGGGAGCGTTGAATGTAGGTGGAACGATTGGCGCTACTACTACACTCACGGCTTTGACAGTGACAGCCAATGGCGGGATCACGCTGAACGGGATTGGGGGAGGCTCTCCTGGAGTTAGCGGCGCGACCAGTTTGACCTCAACTGGAGGGATCAGTCTTGGCGGAGGCACTTACAACACGGGCGAAACGCAGACCTATGCAGGAAATGTGACGCTCGCAGCGAACACAACCATTACCACATCGGCCGATGCGGTTTCGATCACAGGATCAGTGGATGGCAATGCGGCGGGACGAACCTTGGCAATCACTACGGCAGGGGCCGCCATTGGGATTGGAGGGACAATCGGCGCCTCACAGGCTTTGGCTGGGTTGGCATTGGATGCGGGCGCAGGGATCATCACAGTGTCAAGCGTTGGAACAGGGGTTTCGGCAGGATCGACGACCGGTTTTACGTTCACTTCAACGGCAAGTCCGACGGGCATTAACTTGAACGGTGGAGGATACAACACGAGCGGCGCATCCGGACAAACATATGCAGGGCATGTCAAGGCGGGCGCTTCGATTTCGTTTACCAGCAACAATGCTCCCATCGCGTTTCAACAAACATTCAACGGCACAGCCTCCAACACCGAGAGTCTCACATTCACAGCTGGAAGCGGTCTTGGATCACTTACTTTTACCGGAGCGGTAGGAAACCTCATTCCACTAGGAATCATCAACATCATCAGCGCGAACGGAGTGTCGACGACAGGTGCTGTGACTGCAACCACGTTTCGAGAAATGAATCCAACAGGCGCCAATACTCTGGGAGTCATTACAACGACTGGAGCTGGAGGGATTTTGCTCTCTGGAAGTACGTTTAGTTTTAATGGTTTGCTCACTACCACAAACGGAGGAAATGTAAACGTTACCAATACGGGAGCCATGACGCTGCCAGTGGCAGCTACTGTCAGCGCGGACGGTTCGTTCATTCAACAAGGAGGGGGTGCTGTCTCATTGGGGGCCAACATCACGACCACGAACGATCTCATCCAGTTTACCAACGCAGTCACTTTATCGGGGTCTGTGGTGCTCAACACGGGAACAGACATTGGCGACATCATCTTTGGCAGCACGATTGACGGAGGATCTGCGTTGAGCGCTACAGCTGGCTTAGGTCAAGTGCGCATCACAGGAGTCATTGGAGCGACGACTCCTTTAACGACGATTGCTTTATCAGGTGACGGCGGCATTGCTTTGGGTTCGATTGGCACAGTGGGAACAGCGGGTGCGGGTGCAGTGAGCTTGACCACGCTAGGAACGATTACATTGAGTGGCGCGATTTACAATGCAACCTCTCACACATACACAGGAAGCTTGGCACTTAAAAACAACGTCACGATTCAGAGCGCGACCAACAGCAATGTTTTAATTACTGGAACGATTGATGGCGATGGCGTGTCTACCAGAAACCTGAGCATGAATACAGGTGGAGCACTTAGCACGGGGACCATTACGATCACATCCGCAATCGGAACAAGAAATGCCCTTGGAAGTTTGAGTTTAGATGCAAAAGCGGGGAGCATTGCAATCAGCAGCGTAGGAGCGGGGACGGTAGCTGGAGCGAGCAGTGGCATGACTTTAGCGGGTACAGGAGGCATTAACCTCAACGGTGGACAGTACATCACAAGCGGAGGGACACAAGCGTATGTGAACAATACGGTGATTAGCGTGACCACGATCTTTAATTCATTGAATAGCGCAATGACTTTTTCTGGAACGCTGAACGGTCTTGCAGCGGGAGCGCAGCCTCTTTCAATCACGACAGGATCTGGAGCGCTGACATTCACAGGTGCGCTCGGAAACACGCAGCGTCTCGGGGCAATCACAATCAACAGCGCAAGCAGCGTCACATCGAGTGCGACGCTGAATGCAAATTCGTTTCGCGAGCAGACTCCAACAGGGGCCAACTCCTTTCAAACGATCACTACGACTGCGACGGCAGGCGTTGTTCTTTCAGGAACCACGATCAGTTTAAACGGTCCAATTTCGACGACCAGTGGAGGGCCGTTGAATATTACCAATACGAGCTTATTAACCATATCTTCTGCCGCGACCCTTGACGGCGCTTTCACGCAAAGCGGTGGAGGAACTGTATCTTTGGGCGCTGGCATCACCTCGACAAATGACAACATCACGTTTGCCGATACCGTGACCTTGGCAGCATCCATAGCTCTGAGCACAGGGCCGTTGATTGGCGATATTTTATTCGATGGCACTGTAAATGGTGGTTTTGCCTTGACTGCGACAGCAGGCACTGGGGTGGTGCGCTTGAATCAGCCAATCGGAGCTTTCTCCTCTTTAGCTTCTTTTACCGTATCCGGCAGTGCAATCGATCAAAATAGCACAGTTCAAACGACGGGAGCTGTGAGCTACACAGGAAATGCGCAAATCGGAGGCGCGATCACGACCGCTGGAGGAGGGATCACGATCACAGGCAATGTCGTGCGCGATGCAATAGACAGCGTAACCTTGAGCACGAGTGGAGGCAATCTCTTGATCAGCGCAACGATCAACGGCGATGTAGCTGGCCGCAATCTCACACTGACAGCTGGAGCAGGTTCTGTCACGGTTGCGGGAGTCATTGGAAGTAGTATCCCGCTCAACAACTTCACCGCATCGGGAGCCTCTCTTTCTTTAGAAGGGATCGGGGGCTTAAATGTGGGAGTGAGCGGCGCTCTTGTTTTAACATCAACAGGTGCAATTACTTACCTCGGCACAAACTATTCGGCAAATAGCCAAACTCACACGGCAGGGACGTTCTTCAATCTAAACTCAGGAACAGGCACCCTCTTTTCTACGATGTCGGGAAACCTCTCGTTTGTCACGGGCACCATCCAGCTGGCCAATGGGTCTGATTTTCTCGTCACGACTACCAATGGCAATCTCACGTTCCCAGCACTTTTGGGGACAAGTCTAGAAAATGTCTTTGTCTCTTTAGGTACGGCTACAGCGAATTTAGGGAGCATTGGGATGGCAGGTGCAGGGGATATCAATACGGTGTATGTGAGTGGAGGCAGCATTTTTCTCAATGGCGCAGTCCATGGGAGTTCGCTGAGCTTTAATTCTTCAGGAAGCATTTTGAATGCCGCTGGCTCTGTCAACACAGTGGGAAGCGTGTACACAGTTTTTAATGCGCTCGGAGGCACGGTAGGCACCTCATCAAGCCCGATTCAAGTCGGAAATCCTAGCTACGTGTTAGTGGGCTCTTCTTCGAGCGCCGATTTCATTGGTGCTACCGTCGATGGGACGCTCCACTGTTTGCCGAGCAACCCAGCTTCTCAGCTTCGATTCAATGGAACCAACATCGCGTGTTCGGCATCTGTGGTGTCATTGGCAGCCGTTCCTCTTCGAGTCTTCTTTGTGCCGGGCATTTATTCCTCTGACTACAATTTAAGCGATGACTTCTATTTCATGGGAGATCTGATCGATGCGAGATACATGGAGCATGGGAGTGCACTTTTATACGCGATGATTGCCAAATGCTCTGCGAAAGAAAAGAAAAAATGTGCTCCTCCAGCAAAGGAAACCGAAAGTCTAAACAACGAAGCTCCTACATCTTTAGAAGGCTTTCCAGGTCACTTTGAAGTACGTAATACTCTTTGATGTTTTTTCTTGATCTGTCAGTGGGTAGCCGAGATCGAAGCTGAAGTCGAAATGATAGGGAGCCGATAAACGGAGGCCTACTCCTGCGCTGAGCATGTGAACATGGTGAATTTCGTTGCTCGGATGATTATTCAAAAATGTCTGGCCATGATCGAGAAAGCCGACGATTTGCATAAATTCCTTCCACGTTCGCTTGAAATAAGGAACTTTCGCATTGGCAAATCCCAAAGGGGGAATCCGCAGCTCCAGATTCAGAAAATAGCCGTTATCGCCAAGGCCGGAGGCCAATGGAAATCCACGCACTGTATCGATACCGCCAATGTAGAATTGCTCAGCTAGAGGTAGTTTGTAAGAGGTAGTCTGGCCATTGAAATTGAAGAGAAAGAAACAGTCGGCAGGAAGATCCTGTAGCCGTTTATAATTGAGCCGAAAAATGGAAAAAAGCCCGCCAGCTCCGACCCGACTTGAAATTGCTGACACCGAACGAGATCCTCCTAAAAAGTGAGGAATTCCCTGAACATATGCAAAGTCAAAAAAGTTTCTCCCCCTTGCCGAGTCGACCAAATCGAGGTGCATGGCTGCCGTAAATTCCCGCAGCTTGTCAAATGAGCTGGTTTGCCCTAATGCAAAGTTTTGAATCTGTTTTACATCAAACGAAAATAAGTAATCGAGATTGAGTGTTCGCGTGCGTAGATGAGGTTGCAGCAATTTAAATGCGCCGATTTGAGATCTCCCTTTGAGATTCAACGGGCTGAACTCAGGCACTATGAAGTCAGAGTACAGATACGAAAGCTCGACTTTTGTTCCAGATGAGGCATTGAGCAAAGCTCCATAAACGCCATCGAAGAATCGCAAGCGTTTGATCGGGCTTCCTAACACCGCAGCAAACGAAAATTTATCTCCGTCGACAAACAGATTGCCGTAATCAAAGCGACCGCCTGTGCGTTGCTTCGAGTTGAGATCCGAGCCGTAATTGTTCGTGTTGACAAATAGATGTACCGGCCACTTGTCTTTGACGCGAATCACAACGTCGGCTGTCTCCGGCTTTTTGCCCCGCTTGAAGATAGCTCCTGCGCTCAGATCGCTATTTTCATTGAGCAAAAACAGAGCTTTCATCATGGCCCCGTGATTGATCGGCTCTCCTTTCAAGCTCGAAAAATAGCGATCGATGAATTGCGTGGTGTAATGCTTATTTCCTTCAATGGAGACCTCGCCAAGTTTTCCTTCCATGATCTCGATCAGAAGGATGCCGCGTCGAATCTCTTGCGGCGGAAGATACACTCGCACCAAAAAATAACCTGCTTGGACGTAGTGCGCTTTGATCTGAGCGCAGATGGCTGCAATCTGCCGCATTGACAGTGTATCGGGAAGTTTGTCTCGAACAAGCCCCTGCAAACATTCAGAAGAAAAGGCTGTGTTGCCGGAAAATATGACACTTGATACGTCGACGCTCTCCCCCTCCTCAATTTTGAGCTGTTCTTGCGGTTCATCGAGTTCAAGCAGAGGGATTTCTTTTTCTTCTGGAACTTCTTGTGCTTCGTATTCTTTTTCAATCGGTCGTTCCACTACCCCAGCCGATGAAGAGGGCGGATTGACGAAAACGGCGTGCGCCAACGCAGGAATCAAACAAGAGAAAACCAGAACAAATA
>CAYGHT010000091.1:3067-6381 GCA_964349755.1 uncultured bacterium | reverse complement strand
AATCCACTCGATCAGGCATTCTAGCCCCCGCTTTTACTGGAGAACTTGGGAGGAACATCTTGAGTTCAATTGAGCTACAAGACAAAAACCACCCGAGGAACCATGAGCTTCAAAGACTTAATTAAAAACCAACACATTCTCAAAGCCATTGAGGATGCTGGCTACACGCAGCCGACGGCCATTCAAACGGAGGCCATTCCTGTGATTCGCGAGGGCAAGGACCTGCGCGGCTCGGCCCAGACGGGCACGGGCAAAACAGCCGCCTTCCTCCTTCCTGTGCTCGAGAAGCTGCTCGAGACGCCGTCTAAGCCTGGTCAGGGCCCCCGCGTCCTCATCCTCGTGCCAACGCGCGAACTTGCGATGCAGCTAGCCAAAGAGGCAGCGCAATTTAGCAAACACTTGCCCCGCATGAAAACCGTTTGCATCTATGGCGGCGCTCCCTACCCCATTCAAAACCGCGACCTTTCAAAACCGTATGAAATTCTCGTTGCGACGCCAGGGCGTCTCATGGACCACATGGACCGAGGACGGATCCGCTTTGGACGGCTCGACGTGTTGATTCTCGACGAAGCGGACCGGATGCTCGACATGGGATTCATCGAACCCGTGGAGCACATCGCAGCTGCAACGCCCGAGACGCGCCAAACCCTTCTTTTCTCCGCAACGTTTAGCAAAAGCGTCATGAATTTATCCAAGCGCTTGCTAAAAAATCCGGTAGAAATTTCCATTGCCAGCCAACACGAAAAACACGAGAACATCGAGCAGCGCCTCCACTACGTGGACAACATTGAGCACAAAGAGCGCCTTTTGAACCATTTGCTCATCGAAAAAGACGTAACGCAGGCGATCATCTTCACTGCGACCAAACACCAAGCCGATGTGCTCACGGAGACGCTTCTCGAACACGGACACCAGGCCGCAGCTCTCCACGGCGACATGAATCAACGCCAGCGAACCCGCACTCTAACGCGCCTTCGCGAAGGTCAGCTCAAGATCCTCGTCGCCACTGACGTCGCCGCACGCGGCATCGACGTCCAAACCGTCACGCACGTCATCAATTTCGATCTGCCCAGAAGCCCAGAAGATTACGTCCACCGCATCGGACGCACCGGCAGAGCTGGCGCCAACGGCATCGCCCTCTCCTTTGCCTCGGGCCGCGATCGCCACCTCGTGCGCAAAATTGAGCAATTCACCGGCCATCCAATCTCTTCCCACGTGATCGCAGGCTTTGAGCCAAAAGTACAGCACGCGTCCGATCCAAAGCGACGGGGCGGCCCTCCGTTTGGCAAACGACCAAGACCTGGCGGCTTCCGTCCCTTTAGCGGAGATAAGAAGTTCGGCAAGAAGAGGTTGTGGAGATAGAAAAAATATCGATTCAAATATTTAGTTGATCGTGCCATCCTGGGTGCATAAGAATTTTTTCAACCCAGGAGGTATAGATGAAATTTTCTAAATTCCGTTGGCTCGCTCTCGCGGCTTCAAGCGCTCTTTTAGCGAATCCTTCCGACCCAACGATTGTTTACCCACCAGAAGATCCCATGGCCGTGACGTTCGATACGTCGGGCTCGACACTTACCGTCACAGTCCCAACAGAGACCCGAGTGATTGTGGACTGGGATAGCTTTTCAATTGGCTCTACGGAGACGACTACGTTCGATCTTCCTTCAACCTCGTCTGCAATTTTAAACCGCGTTTCGGGAGAAAATGCGAGTAGCATTTTAGGTTCCCTCCAATCCAATGGTCAGGTGTTCTTGATCAATGAAAACGGGATTGTGATGAACGGAGAATCCACCATTTCTACGGCGGCATTTCTCGCTTCCACCATGGATGTGGACAATCAAGAGTTTCTCGACGGAAGCGACATGACATTCTTTGGAGATCCAAATACCAATATATCGCTCATGAATTACAAGCCAATCACTACGGATGAAGGAGACATTGTTCTTCTCGGATTCCAAGTTGGAAACTGGGGAGCTTTGACCGCGAACGATGGCACTGTAGCACTCGGCGCAGGAATTGAGATCGTTCTTCAGCCGACCGACGATCAGCGTATCGCTATCGTCACGAATACTCCCACCGAGTACGGAGATACAGGCATCGAGGGAAGCGGCAGCATTCAAGCCCTTCGAGCCGAACTTAAATCGGATGGAGCTTGGTATCAATATGCGCTCAACGTCGCTACCGACATCGATACACTCGATGTAAACTCAAATAATGCAACGGTTCGGATCTCTTCAGAAGGCGGCGATGTGAGCATTTCAGGAACGATCACCTCAATGAATGGAAATGGAAACTATGGCGGCGAAATTGCCATCCTCGGCGAGACCGTTTCGATCAGCGGAGGCACAGTAGACGTTTCTTCAGGCTATGGAGGTGGAGTGATCTACATCGGCGGAGAAGACGGCAGTGCCCATCCTGACTTTTTCACAGCAGAATACGCAGGACACGATAGTGGAGAAATTCGGGGCAACGCTCTGACCGCTGGAGAAGGCGCCTATGTCGTCATCAAAGCGACCGACACGGCCAATGCAGCAGGCGATATCTACCTGAACGGAGGTGCTTCGGGAGGAAATGGAGGCACATTGCTTGTGCTCAGCGGAGAAACTACTGAAGGCAACAGCACCATTGAAGCAGTCGGCGGCAGAGGCAGCGGAAGTGGAATGGGCGGTGGCAATGGAGGTGTGATTACACTCTCTAGCGAAGGCAACTGCGTCTACAGCGGAACCATCGACGCAATGGGAGGAATCGGTGGCGGCGACGGCGGAACCGTGCTGATTTGCGGCGAAACCTGTATGTCCAGTCCAACTGTGGATGTTTCTGCTCCTGCTGGAGAAGCGGGCACTTCGTCTGTTTGTCCGATGGGAGGATGCCCTTAAGATCAGGGTCTGATTTTTCGAATCGTATCAAAAAATAAAAAGCCCCCATTTGGGGGCTTTTTTCTTTTCTTTCTTTCCTATAAGGTAAGCCCTTATGTGGATTATTTTTATTGCGCTCTTGCTATGCCAGTGCATGGCGTTTGGAACAGAGTTCGCTCTCCTCTTGCCCTTTCCACAAAAGCAAAAATCACCGCGCACTGAAACGATCATTGAAGTAGAAGCTTCTCAAACGCCTGCGTCATCACAGACACTTCCTACGGACAACTGTGTCGAAGAGTCCGAGGAATTCATTCCAGAGTGCGAGCCTGAAGCTCCCGCCCTCATTCAGCAACCCCCAAGTCCTGCGCCTCGCAACAACAAGCCGGAAGAAATCATCCCAGAGTGCGAGCCTGAGGAATTCATTCCAGAATGCGAACCTGAAGCTCCCGCCCTCATCCA
>CAYGHT010000091.1:0-2967 GCA_964349755.1 uncultured bacterium | reverse complement strand
GCGAGCCTGAGGAATTCATTCCAGAATGCGAACCTGAAGCTCCCGCCCTCATCCAACAACCCCCAAGTCCTGCGCCTCGCAACAAGGAGCCGAAGGAAACCATCCCAGAGTGCGAGCCTCCTACCCCTGAACCTGCAGAGCAAGTTCCAGAAGAGTGCGTGATAAAAAAAGAAAAAATCTTGCATCCCGACATGCAAGGCCTTGTGCTCGTCAGTTCATCCTCACAAGTCAAGCGGAAAGCTCGAAAGGTTGAGGGCCTGCAGCTCGAAGATGTTCGGCCGCCAGGAGGTGCTGACGCGCTCGCAGAGCACCTCATGCCGATCTTCTACCACGCGCCAATCACTGAATCGCTCATCGATGAATTGCGACATGAAATTAGCCGCTATTACCGCGACCACAATTATCCGATTGTCCGAGTGATTGTGCCAAAGCAAACGTATTCCAATGGCGTGCTTCAACTCATTGTGATCGAAGGGCGTCTTGGCAAAATTTCGGTGAAAGGCAATCGCTTTAGTTCTGCAGAATCGACAGAGAAATGGGTGCGGCTTAAAAGTGGGGAAACAATCAATGAGCTGACGCTACTTCGCGACATCGGTTGGATGAATACGAATCCATTTCGACAAGTCAGCGTGGTCTATCGACCCGGAGAGCAAAATGGCACAACGGACATCGATCTGGTCGTGACCGATCGAAGAATTTGGAGAGTGTACGCAGGGGGCGACAATACGGGAACGCCGCTGATTGGTCGAACCCGCTGGTTCACAGGACTCAATCTTGCAAACATCTTTTTCCCCGACCACACATTCTCATTCCAGTTTACGACGTGCAATAATTTTCATGAGTTCAAGGCGTATACATTCCAATACGCAGCACCGCTGCCGTGGCGCAATACGTTGAGCTTCTTCGGCGCCTACTCGTCTGTGCATCCCAATCAAACTCCCATCTCAAGCAATGGCAAAACGTATCAGCTAAGCGGTCGTTACACGGTGCCTCAATGGTTCAACCGCAAGACACGGGTCGACGAGATTTCCTATGAAGTGGGCTTTGACTTCAAGGGGACAAACAACAACATCATCTTCGGCGGAGACAACGCCAACCCCATCCAGACGCAACTCGCTTGGACCTCTCAATTCATGGGAGGTTTCCGCACGAATTTAAACCGCAGAAGTCGCAAAATGGCAGCGGGCATTGAGCTCTTTTGGTCTCCGGGACAAATGTTTCCACACCAAACACCCGATGACTACGCGTCTTTGCGCGCAGGCGCAACTGCTCACTATTTCTACACGCGTCTCAATTACTCCTTTGAACAAGCACTCCCGCGCGACGCGAGCTTCTATTTTCAGGGAAGACTCCAATTCGCCAATTCCCCCCTCCTCGCATCCGAGCAGTTTGCCCTCGGAGGCTACAGCACGGTTCGCGGCTACGATGAGCGGGTCGTCAATGGCGATAGCGCGATGTGCTTCAACTGCGAATGGCGCTCTCCTTGGTTTCCCGTCGTGAACCGCTGGATCCCTCGCATGAGCAAAGACGCCCTGCAAGTGCTGGGCTTTTTAGACATTGGTTACGGCTGGGATCTCCAGCAGGTCGCTGGATTCCCGATCGCTCAAACGCTCATCGGCCTCGGAGCTGGCATGCGCTACCGAATCTCGCCTTATTTTTCGATGCGCTGCGATCTCGGTTTCCCCCTCCACTCCGTCGTGAACGATGACGGCAACCCCCGAGTCCATCTCAGCGCTGTTTTGAGCTACTGACGGATTCTTCAAGCTCGCAAGGGGAGATTGGCGCTGGTTCATTGAGCGGATACTCAAACGCCTTGCGGTAGTAAAGAAGATCCTCTCGGCCCCAGCGCTCTACCAGATCGCAAGACCAATAACTGCTGACCCACTCCCATCCCATTGAGCGATCGAAATATTCCTGGATCATCTCAGCAATTGCAACGCTAAACAGTCCAAATGTCGAGGTAGAACCTATCTTATAAAAGATCGTAAAGGGGGGCGGGTCTTCCCCGTTAAATGTCGAATACCAGACGCCAAATACCGACTTGCCTTGGCCTAAAGACGCCCCGTTGATTGTTCCACTAATCATATTCTGTGCAGGTGTCGCTGTGAAAAGGCGTAATTCCCCTCCCGTCGTAAAAAGCGTAGAGGAACCAAAAAGATTCAATTCTCCAGGCCCAATCTGAGGAGGCAAAGGCGCCTGCTGATCAACAACCAAAACGAGATTGCCAGGACCTGAGTTATGAATGAACGCGTTATCTACAAGAGTGATATTGTTTTGCGTAATGATCGTTAAATTTCCGGTGTCAAAGAGATGAATATGCGCTGAAGGACCTCCTGTAAGACCACTCAGGAGCAAATTAGCTGCAGAAATAGATTATCATGTCCTTCGATCATCGCTCTTCCTGCAGATCCTATGAGTTGCTCTCCAAGAAGTACAAGATCGCTTAAAACAGTCAGCGTCACAGCCCCAGAGCTATCAATTGCCGCATCTTGCTGCCCATCTGCCGTAATCGTCAATTGGGCAGCCACGGAAGCATTCACACTTCCCTTCAAGCCGCCAGAAGTAAATCCCAGAGTAGAAGAAGCTCCAGCAACACTTCCTGCAGAGATTAGAAGATGACCTCCAACGGTTAGCTGAGTCGCGCCTCCCGCAGAACCCAATTGGGAAGGAAGAACAGCTAACGGAAGGCCAATATCTACATCCCCGGTGACTCCAGCAATGATATTGCCAGTGCTTGTATTGCGAGCCAAGTTATTGACGGCCAGATTACCTCCACAGCTCATCGTCCACGATGCTGCGGTAGCAAGGTTCACTGTTCCGTTAATTGTAATATTCCCAGTAGTTGCGCTCATGACCCAAGGCAATGGAGATGTGTACGTCGTGATTCCGCCCAACCCAAAACTGATGTCATTTTGCGCGCTGAATGTCAGTGCGCCGTTGGATACAGTCGCAGTCCCGTTCCATGCA
>CAYGHT010000090.1:0-6388 GCA_964349755.1 uncultured bacterium | reverse complement strand
CTGGCCTCCCTCGTCTCCGCGATGAATGCGGGCTCGTTTTGCTGGCCTCGTCGGCTTTGGGGCGCTAGATAGGGCGAATCGGTCTCGATCAGTAGCTGATGAAGGGGCGCTTTCCGAGCAATGGCGCGGAGCGCTTCGCTTTTTTTGAAGGTGACGATGCCGCTGAGCGAAAGGTGCCAGCCCCGTCTCCACACTTCTTCAGCTTCTGCTTCAGTGCCGGTGAAACAATGGAGCACTGCGGAAGCCGCGCGGGGGTACTCTGCATCGACAATGGAAAATAGATCGCTGAACGCTTCGCGGCAGTGGAAAATGACTGGAAGGCGATGCGTGGCAGCGAGGTGAAGATAGCGAACGAGGAATCGCTGCTGTGTGGCTCTATCTGAATGTTCGTAGTGATAATCGAGACCCGTTTCTCCAATGGCGACGAGCTGGCCTAAACGCGCAGCTTCTTCAAAGCGCGCGAACGCTTGTTCTCCTTCTTGCTGGACGTCGTGCGGCGTAGTGGCTCCTGCGTTGAGCACGTGTGGGTGCAGGCGCTGGAGCTCGAGCCCTGCTTCAAGATCGCTCGGATCTGTGCAAATATTGAGGATTCGATCCACTCCTGCGGAGCGAGCGCGCTCCAGAAGGACACTAGCTTGAGGCAATAGCGCAGGCCCACTGAGATGCGCGTGAGAATCGTAAAACAACGACAGTTCCTTTGTTTATGTAAAGCCGCTTTACATCCTTGACATTCATCCGGAGTGTCAGCTATGCATTCAGCATACGATATGATGTATCTTGCTGCGAATCCATTTATTTCAGCCTACGTCCAATCAGACGGGTTTGGCAAAGCGATCTTCTGGGGGCTTTTTATCCTTTCAGCGCTTTGCTGGATCGTCATTCTCTACAAAGGTTGGCAATACTGGGCTGTGCACAAACTCTCGCTCCAATTCTCGGATGCGTTCAAAGGAGCCGATGGTGATCCGCTTGCACTTCAATTCACACGCCCCACGATGCCCCACATTGGAGAATTGCCACACCCGCTATTCGACATCTACCGCGCCGTCAAGCAACAAACACTTCAGCTCATCGGCCGCAATGGAAAAGCTCTTCTTTCTTCGGGTGATTTAGAGCTCGTCGATTCTCAAGTGATGACTTCGATGTCGTCTGCCATTAAAAAACTTGAAAAACATCTCTTTGTTTTGTCGACGATCGTGACGCTCGCTCCATTTCTCGGCCTTCTTGGGACTGTGTGGGGGATTTTGCTCACGTTTAGCGAGCTTCACAAAGGCGTTAACAACGCCGCCATGCTCGCTGGACTCTCGCTTGCGCTTGCAACCACAGTGGTCGGCCTTCTTGTTGCAATTCCTGCACTCGTAGGCTACAGCTATTTGAAAAATAAATCGCGCGAGTTACACCACAACATGGAAGAATTTTCTCACGCGCTCGTCGCTGCGATCGAGCTCCAGTATCGTAAAGAATAACCATGAGAAGACGGCGCTTGCAGCGAGAGCCCGATTTGCCCGATGAGCCACTCGTCAATTTGACGCCGCTCATCGACGTCGTCTTTGTGGTTTTGATTTGTTTCATGCTCATTGCTCCCGTGCTCGACATCGATGTGGTCGAACTTGCAACAGGGGGGCCAAAAAAACAAACCGCCTCTCCCTCAGAGACTGCACCCCTCGTGATTGTCGTCAAAGCGGACAACAGCCTCTGGATGCAAGGAAAACGACTTTCCACCGACGAGCTTGAACGGGCTTTGCTCCAACAAAAAAAGCGTGGATCCAAACAAATCCCCCAAGTAATCCACGACAAAAACGCCTCGTTTGGCACCTATCAGGCCGTCAAAAACGTGCTTGAGCGATGCGGGTTTGAGCAGATGGACATTGTGTTAAAACCAGATGCGTAAGTGGTTTCAAGCGCTGTCTCGAGCAAGGCAAATTGTGTGGGTCGTATTCGCACTGCACGCACTCAGCATTCTCGTACTCGCTAGTGAAAGCTGGTTGCGCCGCTCTCCTAAGCGGACAAAGATCGCGGTGCATACTGTGCAATTTCAAGAACCGATTGCCCGCGTCGAGGTGCTCAGGCCACCGTCCCAATCAGCGCCTGCTCCAAAGCCTGAAATCGCCTCTCCAGTAACACAAAAGACCGTTTCTGTTCCAAAGCCCACGGCTAAAAAAAACATCGCACCGAAGGCGATACCGAGTAAAAAAGCGGTTGTAAAGCCAGAAAAAACGATTGCGCCATCGCCCCAAGCACTGTTGCTCGAGGAGATTCAACAGACCCTTCGCGAGATCGCAGAGCCGATCGCTTTGGCCCCTAAAAAAGCGGCGCTCGACATTCCAGTCTTATCGCACACTGTACTTTCTGGTCCCCAAAACGAAACACCTCCCGGCATTGAAGAGCGCTTAAGCGCCTTTTTGCAAGAGATGCTCCAGCTTCCCGAATTTGGCGAAGTGAAAGTCAAGCTCTCGATCGACGCGAAAGGCCGTCTGACGCAATTCGAGATTGTTGAGGCCAAAAGCGAAAAAAATGGGCAGTTTTTGAAAAATCGGTTGCCTGAACTCCAGTTCCCGTGTTTAAATGAGAGCGCTTCACTCACCATCGTGTTCCGCAATGCTTAAGATTCTACTGATACTCCTCACCGTCTTTGGCTTTGCCGAAGAAATCGAAGTCCGACTCAGTACGGCCACGCCGCTCAAACCCATGTACATTGCCCGCTTCCTTCCAAAGGAGACAGAATCGAACTTACCGCTTTTGACAGCACTGCGCGAAGTGCTTGTATTCGACTTCAATGTCGGAGGATTTGCAACCGTTCTCCCAAGCCGCAACGAGTGGGAGAAGGAGTTTGACCAGGCGCTCTGGAAGCGCGAGAAAGTGCCGTATGTCGTCGCGATTACAGCGACGGACAATGCACTCCATGCGACGCTCTTCGATATCGAGCGCTCAACGTCCAAGCGCTATAGCAACATCCCGCTCACTGGACAAATCGCCGTCGACCGAAAAGCGATGCATGCCCTTGCCGATCAGATGCAAGGCGATGTGTTTGGAAGTCAGGGAATCGCATCGCTTCGCTTAATCTATTCAGAGCGCAAAAAGCAGAAAAACGAATGGCAATCTGATTTATGGATCCAAGATGCGGATGGAGCGAACAGAAAACAAGCGACGCTCGATCACACCTATTGCATCACCCCTTCGTTCTTTCCCCATACAGCAGGCTTGAAGGATCCTCCGTTCTACTTTGTGTCTTATAAGGGAGGGCAATCCAAAATTTACGCAGCATCCCTGAATAAAAAACCACAGCCACTCATCGAGCTGCGCGGCAATCAGCTGCTACCCGCCATGAACGCAAAGGCCACGCAAATGGCGTTCATCGGCGATGCTGCTGGCAGAGCCGATTTGTTTTTGCAAACGTTCGATCCGCAAGGACAGGCCGTAGGCAAATCGAGACAGCTCTACTCCGCTCCTCGCGCCACTCAAGCATCGCCCACCTTTAGCCCCGATGGAAAACGGGTCGCATTCGTCTCTGACAAAGATGGTCCTCCGCGCATTTATTGGATGGATCTCGAGGCCAAGCGAGCACGTCCCCAGCTCATCACTTTAAAAAATCGAGAAAACATTTCCCCCGCATGGTCCCCCGACGGCAAAAAACTCGCCTTCAGCGCCAAAAGCGACGGTGTTCGACAAATTTGGATCTACGACTTCGAGACCGGAGAAGAAACTGCATTGACCACAGGCCCTGAAAACAAAGAAAACCCAGCCTGGGCCCCAGACAATTTGCACCTGGCGTTCAACACCGATGTGAACGAAGAGGGGCAATTATTCTTGATCGATCTCAACGCCAAGAAAGCAGTCCAGATCAGTCAAGGCGCGGGGCAAAAACGGTTCGCTTCGTGGGAAACCAGATAATTTTCCTGTCCTTACTGGCTCTTATGCTCGTCAAGAAATCGGGCATGCAGTACATTGAGTGCATCGATTATGAGGCCCTGTATGAAGTCATTTGTGATGTCCATTGTTGTTCTTTTGCTCGCTACTAGCTGTTCAAAAAGCTCGCAAGGGTGGGAAGATGTAAAAACTGCGGGTCGCTACATGCAGCGAGGAGTGGATTCGCTTTGGGGGAAGGATTATGAGTCGCGGATGTTGGCCTCCGATGAGGATTTCATCGGGCCTTATGACAGCGAGTTCATTCCTTTGAGCGATGCAGATTTGAAGCGCGTGTTGGGAGCTGCCGATATGGCGCTGCCCCAACCGAAGGGGATTCCAGGGCAACACGGAATTCCTGCACTCGATCAGTTTTATGCTCCCCCCGATTCTGCAAGAAGCCTGTTTCAAGCGCTCCATTTCGATACCGATGACCATGCGCTTCATGAGAAAAGCGATTTGATGGCGGTGATGCAGATGGCGAGCTATCTGAAGAAAAACCCCAATGTGTTTTTGATGGTGGCGGGCCATTGCGATGAGCGGGCGTCAGCAAGCTATAACATGGCGCTTGGCATTAGACGGGCGAACTACATCCGCGGCCTACTCGTTAAAAATGGCGTCGATTTGAACCGCATCTACACCGTTTCGCGCGGCAAAGAGGAGCCGCTTGCAGAGGGCCACTCACTCGAAGATTGGAAGCTCAATCGCAGAGCTGAATTCAAAATGTATGCGAAATAAGTCTCTTTACGCCTGTCTTCTTTTCTTAAGTGCCAGCTGCTCGCCACTTAAAACGTCGCCCCACGATGAGAAGCACCAGCTCGAGCTCACGTTGCACGAAGTGCAAACGAACATCGACGATTTTCGCCATCAGATCAACTGCTTTCAGGCAGAACTTCAAATTCTCGACGGGCGAATCAAATACAATGAGAATGCGCTGACAGCCTTCAAACAAGAGGGATTTGAAGCGCAAAAAGCAAAGCTCGATCAACTGAGCCATCAAATTCAAGGGATGGAGAAGAAATGGGGCTCGCTAGAACAGAATCGAGGAGCGGCCTTGACCGAACTCGAGCAATTGTCTGCACACGCAGCAGAGACGACAGCGGCGTTCACACAGTTCAAGCAACGTCTCGAAGAGCTGGAAAAAGAGCTGCTTGCGGGTCAAAGGCGATTTGAGGAGCTGGGAAAGCTAAAGGGCAACTTAGAGACTCTCGCTAAATCCATGCGGCCCCAAGGGATTGCGAAAACGCATAAGGTAGCTCCTGGCGATTCGTTGAAGAAAATCGCAAAAGCCCACCAAACCACGGTGGAGAAAGTGAAAAAACTCAACGGCCTTGAAAGCGACCGAATCGACGTGGGCCAAGAGCTCAAACTCCCAACAGAATGAACGCATTGCCCATCAGCCTGTTTGACTCAGGCATAGGCGGCCTGACCGTCATGCGCGAGTTGGCTGCTCAATTGCCGCACGAACAGTTGATTTATTTGGGAGATACGGCAAGATTGCCCTACGGCAATAAATCGCCCGATGCCGTGCGAGGATTTGCTTTAGACAACGCCCAGTTTTTGCTCCAACATCACACCAAGCTTTTGATCATCGCATGTCACACTGCATGTTGCCATGCGTTCGACGTCCTGCAAGCAGCTCTGCCCATCCCAGTGATCGGCGTCACAAAACCGGGCGTCAAGATGCTGGTTCAGACAACAAAAACAAGACGAGTCGCGGTGCTCGGCACCGCGAGCACGATCGCGTCGGGGCTTTTTCAACGGCTCATCCAAGAGGCGGACCCTTCGATGATTGTGTATCCAGTAGCATGTCCTCTGTTTGTCCCGTTGGTCGAGGAAGGAATGCATATGCACGCGTCGACTCGGTTAATTGTGGAGCATTACTTGGCTCACCTACGAGGACACGACATCGATGCCGCTCTGCTCGCGTGCACGCACTATCCACTTTTAGCGCCTTTGATCCAAGACGTGTTGGGCAGCCGTGTCCGCTTAATTTTCCCAGCTGTTGCAACTGCGCTGGAGGCGAAAGCATTTTTAGATCGCGCGCAACTGCTCAATCCGGGAAAGGCTGCTCCTCAGCATCGCTTCTTTGCATCGGATGATCCAGAGAAGTTTCAGCGCATGGCACGCGTGTTTTTCCCACAGCCGATTGAGCATGTGGAAGGGGTTAATACTTCTTGCGAGAAATTTAGCCGCATGCAACGATTCTGAACTTCCATCTTTTTAAAGGGACTTAAGCATGACACAAAAGAAACGAATTTTGCTCATTGAAGACGAAGAAGACATCGCAGCGCTCATCAAACTTCAAGCGGAATTTTCTGGGTTTAGGCTGCACGTCGAAGTGGACGGAATCAATGGCTATCGAACCATTGAACGAGAAAAGCCAGATCTGGTAATTCTCGATGTTATGCTTCCAGGAGAAAATGGGTTGGACGTTTGCCGCAAGATGAAATCCTCACCTGAGCTCAAGAATATTCCTGTGATTATT
>CAYGHT010000089.1:0-6402 GCA_964349755.1 uncultured bacterium | reverse complement strand
CTGCTGCTCCTCTGCTCTGCGCAGCCGATAGACGATGTCGAAGAATTGTCCGCGGGTGATCGGTGCTCCGATCATGAGCACGCTGCCTTCCGCGATGAGGTTCCGATCCAATGCCTCGCTCACGGCGTCCCCATCGCCGGTGTGATTTTAAATCGAATTCTCGACGATAAGAGAGACATGGTCATCGAGTACATGCAAAAAGCGCTGAAGCGATGGGACATTCCCCTTTTAGGAGCCATCCCCTACGATCCGTTCTTAAGCACTCCCACCATGGGCGACTTCGAGCAGCTGTTCGAAACCAAATTGCTCACCGGAAAAGCCTTAAGACTGCGCCACTTCGAGCACATCCGCCTGATCGCCGCCTCCGTCGAGGTTTACCGCTCCCTCAGTCTATCCAGCCAACTCATCATCACCCCAGCCAGCCGCGAAGACATCATCCTCGCAACCCTTGCCCGCTTTTGGGATCTTCAGAGCTCTCATCCCGAAGAGTCGTTAGAAACTGGCCTCATCCTCACAGGCAAAGAGCCGCCAAACCCAACCATCGTCGAACAAATCGAACGAACCGGCATCCCCATGATGTACGTCCCCCTGTCGAGCTTCGCCGCTCTCAAGAGGATCAACAACACCAACCCAAAAATCCGAGCGGAAGACATCGCAAAAATCGAGGAAGCCGTGAACGTGGTCGAATCCCACATCGACTTCGAGGGGCTTAGGAGAGCGCTGTTGAAATATGCGCAAGGAATATGAACGGCTTTGTTGCATCATTCATTTTCACCTAAGATTCTCATGATCAGTGTTTACCACAGAGAGCACAGAGAACACAGAGGCTCTGAAACGCGCATTTTCATCCTCTTTCCTCTGTGTCCTCTGTGCTCTCTGTGGTTATAACTTTTTTATCATCAACGATTTGATTGGGCGCTGAATTATGCAACAAAGCTAATATGAACCCCAAAATCAACATTTCTAAGCAATGGATCCAGGAATTCTGCAAGACTCACCATATCCTCAAGCTTGCGCTTTTTGGCTCCGTGTTAACAGAGCACTTTTCAGAGACGAGCGACATTGACATTCTTGTGGAGTTCGATCCACAGCACATTCCCGGCTTGTTCAGCATTGTGGAAATGAAGGAAGAGCTCGCATTGCACATTGGTCGAGAGGTCGATCTAAGAACGCCAGAAGACATTAGCAAATTTTTCCGAAACGAAGTTCTCCAGCAATCGTATTTGCTCTATGAATCAATTGACTGATCTGCGCCCTTGCACAAAACCAAATTTCCTGGTTCACTCCGGCTAACCATCGGAGTTTTAAATGCATCGCAAATTCGCTTACGTCCTCTTCGCAGCGCTCATCGCAGCGCTTGGCGGCTTTTTATTTGGCTATCACACGAGTGTCATCAGCGGCGCTCTGCTCTTCATCGCGCCCGAATTTCAGCTGACTACGTTTGAGCAAGAGATTGTGGTGAGCACGATCTTGATCGGCGCGCTGTTTGGGTCGCTTTTCGGTGGCGCTCTGGCAGATCGGATCGGGCGCAAGAAAACTCTCTTCGTCACGCTAGGACTGTTTCTCCTTGGCACCCTCATTCTCATGGATTCGCGAGGGCTTGAGACATTGCTCTGTGGTCGCTTCATCGCGGGACTTGGGCTTGGGCTGGCGTCGGTGGCGGTACCGCTTTACATCGCAGAGATTTCGCCGGATGCAGAGCGGGGAAAACTCGTCTCGCTCAACCAATTGATGATCACGATTGGCATTTTGGTCGCATACATCGTGGCGCACCGATTTGCCGCGATCCAAGAATGGCGTCAGATGTTTGCCTTTTCGCTGATCCCACTCGTGGTGCAGGGCGTTGGGCTGTTTTTCATTCCGGAAACACCCGCGTGGCTGGATCGCTCCAAGCAATCAAAACAGACGCGCGCGAGCCACTGGAAAGAGTTATTTAAGCCCAACATCCGCAGGGCGTTTTTGGTCGGCGTTGGACTGAGCGTCGTTCAGCAAGTGACGGGGATCAACACCGTCATTTACTACGCCCCAAAAATTTTTGGTCTGGCAGGGTATTCCTCTGCGTCGAGCGCTACGTTTGCGACGCTCCTCGTCGGCATTGTCAACACGGGGATGACCGTCGTCGCGCTCTGGCTCATCGATCGGCTGGGAAGACGACCTCTTTTGGTCGGTGGGCTCATCGGCATGGCCGCAGCACTTGGAATCTTAGGAATGTCCTTCTTGCATGGAGATCCGGGACGCATCGCGATGTTTGGAGTCATGGCCTACGTGGCATTTTTTGCCGTGTCGCTGGGACCTGTGGCTTGGCTCATCATCTCGGAAATTTATCCGCTGTCCGTACGAGGCCAGGCAATGGGCGCCTCCGTATTTGCCAACTGGATTTGCAATTACCTCGTGTCGCTCACCTTCTTGTCGCTTGTGCAAGGGCTTGGCATCAGTGCGACATTTTGGATGTACGCAATCATCTGCTTGGGCGCGCTCGTATTCGTCTGGAAAAAAGTTCCCGAAACGAAGGGAAAAACATTTGAGCAGATTCAAAAATTTTGGCATAAGTAACGAACATGCAATACACGAAAATCTTGTCTCTGTTGGGCAAAGACGGAGAGCGGCTGCTCAATCACAGCTGCAAAACAATTGCGAAAGAATCGCTCCACTTGCCCGGCCCTGGGTGGGTGGATCGGATGTTCGCACAAAGCGATCGCCCCACGCGCGTGCTCCGAAGTCTCGAGACGCTCTTTCAACACGGACGGTTGAGCGGGACTGGATATTTGTCCATTTTACCGGTCGATCAGGGAGTCGAACACAGCGCGGGAGCCTCGTTTGCTCCGAATCCTCAGTATTTCGATCCAGAGAACGTCGTCAAGCTGGCCATTGAAGGCGGATGCAACGCAGTGGCGACAACGCTGGGAGGCCTCGGAATTGTCGCGCGCAAATTTGCCCACAAGATTCCGTTTTTATTGAAGCTCAATCACAATGAATTGCTCTCGTATCCCAACACGTACGACCAGACGATGTTTGCCTCCGTGGCCCAAGCCTATGACATGGGGTGCGTGGCGGTGGGCGCTACGATCTATTTTGGATCGATCGAAAGTCGCCGACAAATCGTGGAAGTGCACGCAGCGTTTCAGCGCGCCCACGAACTCGGAATGGCCACCGTACTCTGGTGCTATTTGCGCAACGGAGCATTTAAAGCAGACAAAGATTACCACGAAGCCGCCGATTTAACCGGCCAGGCAAACCACCTGGGCGCCACCCTGGAAGCAGACATCGTGAAACAAAAGCTTCCCACGTGCAACGGAGGCTTCAAAGCGCTCAAAAATTTCGGCAAATCTTCCGACGCGATGTACTCCAAGCTCGCAAGCGATCATCCAATCGATCTCACCCGCTATCAAGTAGCCAATGGATACATGGGACGGATCGGGCTCATCAATTCTGGAGGTCCCGCTGGAGAGCACGATCTAGCCGATGCAGCAACCACCGCGGTCATCAACAAACGGGCAGGCGGCATGGGACTCATCTCAGGCAGAAAAGCCTTCCAAAAACCGATGAAAGAGGGCGTAGAGCTGCTCCACGCCATTCAAGACGTCTACTTGTGCAAAGAAGTTACGATCGCTTGATCCTTAATGAAAATTATAACCACAGAGCTAGAGAGATCACAGAGAAAACGTACCAAAATGCGCGTTTCAGAGTCTCTGTGATCTCTGTGGTTATAACTTTCATCGCTTGAGTGCGCGCCACCATTCCCAAAACGCCTCAAAAACCACTTTCCCAGATAGAGCGCGGATGCACCCACCCGTCGGGCAACTGCGTAATTTAGGACACTGCTTCACAAATTTCTGCTCGTAGGGACACGCCCCTTGAAATGCGAAATGGCGATCCCCCATCGGCTTGAACACCTCCGCTCTTGTAGGGCCAAAAAGGCTGAACGTTGGGACCGCCGTCGTGGCTGCAAGGTGCAGCGCGGATGAGTCGACGGCTAAGATTAAATCCATGTGGGTCATCAGATTCTGCCAGACAGGGATTGCCAGCCGATCGACCACGACGCTACGCCCCGGCAATGCACGGGCTATTTCTTCGCAGACTGCCCGCTCGGCTAAATCTCCCCACATCAGCAGAAATGCAGCGTCGAGCGCTCCTCGGACTTGCTGCAAAAACTCCACCCATGCGCTCGTGGGCAATTGCTTATTTATCCACTTGGAGCCAGGACACACCATGATGCGTTGCGGCGCTCTGAGTTCTGGTGCGCTCAGCAGCGCTCTGAGGAGCTCGCGCTCCGCCTCATCCACGTTGAAACACACCTGAGCGCTTGTTAATAGCGCGTTTTGGTTAAAGTAACGCTGCACCAAAGACATGAGCTGCAGACGAATGTTCCCTTCCCGAGAAACCTCAAAGCGGATGTTGGTTGCCAAGAGATTGGGCCACTCGCGCACAGATCTGCGACCGAAGCCCACTTTGTCTTTAGCTCTGGCAGCAAGCGTCAGTACCCCCGACTTACAATTCCCTTGGATGTCGAACACCACGTCATAGCTGCGACGCCTCAAGAGCGCGAGACTGCGCCACCAGCCGCGAAGCGATCCCGGCTCAAACACCAAGACCTCGCGCACGCGCGGATGGGCAGCAAGCAGCGATGCGAAACGCTTCTCCACAATCCAGTCGACTTGGTGGGGGCCCAATGCGTCGAGCACAGAGAATGCCTGTACAATGTCTCCGAGCGACGACGTCTTGACAATTAACACATTGAGTGACATGCAAAAGCTTTAGGCTTTAAAGGAGATTCCCATGTCGCGCTCGCTCTCGCTCAAACACCATCCAAAAGAACTCTGGATTTTAGCGCTCACGGAGCTCTGCGAGCGCTACGCGTTTTGGGGCGTCGGGAACCTGCTCGTTTTATTTTTGATCGAATACTACCAGTTCTCCAATGTGAAAGCCACGCACATTTACGGCCTATTCACCGGATGCGCCGCCTTCTTGCCGCTCGTCGGTGGCTTTTTAGCCGACCGGTGGAATTATCAGTCGCCCATGCTTCTCGGCGCGCTGTGCAACATCGTCGGCTGCTTAATGCTGAGCAGCGGCCATCCAGCGCTCCTCTACCCAGCGCTCGTTGTCATCGCCCTCGGCTATGGAACCTTCACGCCCAGCATCCTCACCGTCCTCGGCTTTGCATACCGAGAAAAACCAGAGCTCCGCGAAGCGGGTTTTTCGATCTACTACGCTGCCATCAACATCGGCGTCTTCTTAGCGCTGCTCTCGCTCGGCTCCATCGCCAAATTCTCGAGCTGGAACACCGCCTTCTTCACCGCAGCTTGCGTCCAAGCAATCGGACTTGCTCCCTTGCTCTGGTACTTACACAAGCATAAAGAAACCTACCGCGCGCTAGGAAAAGCGCAAGAGGCACTCCGCCATGAGAAAAAGCCACTTGCGAAAGTCGATCGAGACCGTCTCTGGGTCATCGCCCTCTTCTGCCTCTTTTCCATCGTCTTCTGGATCGCCTACAACCAAGCATTTTCCTCAATGGAGATCTTCTCGCACGACTTCATGAATCGGATCATCGGCGGTAAAGAAATCCCAGAAGGCGTCTTCTTATCCAGTGAGAGCCTATTTTTAGTCCTCTTAGCCCCGGTGCTCGCCTCTTTATACGCCTATCTCCAAAAGCGCAAAAAAGACCCCTCTCCCGCCACCAAAACGGGGTTAAGTCTACTCTTCCTCGCCGCCTGCTTTGCTGTGATGGTCATCAGCACTTGGAGCATACCCGCAACCGCAACCCACGCCAACGTAAGCTGGAGCTATCTAGTCGGCGCCTACTTCCTCATGGCCATCGGAGAAATGCTCCTCGCCCCCATCGGCCTTTCCCTTGTAAGCCACTTGGCCCCCCAGCGCTTCACAGCCCTCCTCATGGGATTCTGGTACGTCTGCGTAGGTCTTGCTTTCTACATCGGCGGCGTCCTCGCCGGTCTCATGGAAAAAGTCGGCGGCCTGTTCCATTTCTTCAGCATTTTCGTCGGACTCACCTTAATCGCCGGCATCGTGATGCTCTTCAACGCCAAGAAAATCACCCGGATGGCCCATGGGAAAGACGCAGGCGGACGGCCCGAGCCGCTCTGAAAACTAAGGGATCGTAAGGAAATAAATTTTACAATTTGGCTGGGGAAAAGTCGTCCAGATTTTGAGGATTTTCTCGAAGCAGGTATTGCTTCAATACCTGTGAGAAAAAATCGTCAATAGATGGATGACTTTTCTCCCTGCAAAATTGTAAAAGTTATTTTCTTACGATCCCTAACCCCGAAGTTTTTAGCTTCGGGGTTCTTCGGGGTTGTTTTTCGGAGTCAAACGATTCGGCAATAAGCCAAACTCTGTAACTATTCAGGTGGGGGGCTCTGAGCACAAGTTTTTGAACCACAGAGAACA
>CAYGHT010000088.1:0-6535 GCA_964349755.1 uncultured bacterium | reverse complement strand
GCCTCAGCGAACGCAAGTTCTCTGAGGCTTTTTTATTTTAGAACCGAAGCTCTAATGTCGCGTTGATTGCGTTTTGGTTCATGAAGCGCGACTCCAGTGCGAGCGCTCCCTTCACATAGAAGCCTCCTCATCAACAGCATCCGCAGGAAGCCCCACTCTCCTCGCTGCTTCCGCAACCCCCGGTCCGCATCTCGGATCCAATCTCAATCAGAATGCCGTTTAAGTCGCGCACGTAGGCCACCGTCTGACCCCAGGGCTTGGCTTCGGGCTCTGCCAGCAGCTCGGCGCCTGCCTTGACAGCGCACTCTAGCGAGCGGGCGACGTTTTTGGTGAGGAACGAAATTTCGCAGCCTACGGGCATTTCTTTCGCGGAGATTGTGCGAAAATCGCGCTTGAGGTTTTGCTTTGCTAACTCCACCGAGGCGAAGCCGAGCGCGGTGTCGCCGGTGTCCATCTGGGCGTAGCTGCCTGTTTCGTCGATGAATGCTCTTCGGATGCCGAAGGCTTTTTCGTAAAATTCGACGGTTTTTTTCACGTCACGCACGTAGAAAATGGTGTGACCAAATCGGTTCATGGGGCTTCTCCTTGAGTTGAGCGGTACAACCATACAGCGTCTCACCGCTTTTCTACAATTCGAAAAGTTGCTAGATTCGCATCCATATGCTTCGCAGTTTCTGGCTCTTTGCCTTTTGTTTTGCTTCCATCGCTCACGCTGCCGAATCGATTGGCGTCCGGACGTTTCACTACGAAGATGCCAAGCGCGCTCGTCCAATTGCGGTTGAGCTCTGGTATCCGATTGATGACAATATCGCTCCGACTCCTGCGGAAAGCGACATCTGGGTTCACCCGCAAGAATCGCGTGGGTCGCCGCTCTCTTCTCGCCAAAAAACGTATCCGCTCATTTTGATGAGCCACGGCAATCAGGGGGATCGGCGCGAACGGAGTTGGCTTGCAGAGGCGCTGGTCAAAGCGAACTTTGTAGTGGCGTCGGTCGATCACTTTGGCAATACCCGCACTACGTACAATCCGCTTGTTTCGATGCGGTTTTGGGAGCGGCCGCGCGATGTTTCGTTTGCGTTGGACAAGGTGCTGGCCGAATCGTTTTTGCATGAGCGAATTGACGTTACGCGCATTGGCTTTACCGGTTATTCGCTTGGTGGGATGACGGGGCTTGCGCTTGCCGGAGGCGTTGCCGAAACGGCCGAGCAGGTCATCAAGGCGATTCGCGCGCGACTGAAAGAGATTCCAAGCGAGGCATTTGCCAAGATCGACTTTTCGGAAAGTACGCGGCGCTTGAGCGATTCGAGAATTCGGTCGTTTTTCTTGATTGCGCCGGCCAATTTCATTTATTCCGCAAGCGCGTTGAAAAAGATCAAAGCGCCGCTTGGGCTTGTCGTATCGGTCGACGATGAGGTGCTTAAGCATGAAGAGCACTCGTACGCCATCATTGTGAATGCGATTCCGCGTAAATTGAAAGTGTTTCGCCGCGGCATTTCTCACTTCGCCTTTTTAAATAAGACGAGCGAGGCGGGCAATGGGTGGTTGCCCCCAAAAATTTGCAAAGACCCCGCCAATTGCGATCGCGCCGAAATTCACCGCGAAGTGGGCGCGTTTGCGGTCAACTTTTTTCTTGACACTTTGTAGTGTAGACTTAATCACTTGCATTTTCGTAAGATGGACAGCCTTATGTCCCAAGACCACGCGCCAAAGGGCGTCTCCACATGGGCCACTGGCTTGGCCCTTTTTTCGATGTTTTTTGGTGCGGGCAACCTGATTTTCCCGCTTCTGGTGGGTAGAGCAGCAGGCAGCGAAAGCGGGTGCGCGGTTTTAGGCCTTGGCATCTCTGCTGTCTTATTCCCCCTTTTAGGGCTCTTTGCGATGATGCTCTATGGGGGCGATCTTCGAGCCTTTTTAGCGCGGCTCGGTCGCTGGCCCGGCGCTGTTCTCATGGCTCTTTTATACATGAGTCAAGGGCCTGTCGGCGCGATGCCCCGCCACTTCACGCTGATGCACGCGAGCATCAAGCCCTATTTTCCAACGCTTTCGCTCTTTGCCTTTAGCCTGGCTCTCATGGTTTTCGTGTTTTGCCTGACGATTCGGCCCCGCAAAATGATGAAGTGGCTCGGTTCTATCCTGACCCCTATTTTATTGTTGACGTTGGCTGTGTTGATTGGAGCTGGGATGTGGAATGCACCTGCGGCGTCTGACTCTGTGGAAGGCGCTCTTCACCACTTCCAGCAAGGCCTCAAGGGCGGCTACCAGACGCTCGATCTCACCGCGGCCCTGCTCTTTGCGACGCTTGTGTTTCCCTACATTGCTCGCGGCAACGAAGGGGGAGCCCGCAAAATGCTTGGAGCCAGCTGCATTGCGGCAGGGCTCCTCATGGCCTCCTACATTGGTCTTTGCCATTTGGCCGCGCACCACGGCGTAGCAGGCGCCCCAGAGGGCATGCTTCACGCCATCGCGCTCAATATTCTTGGGCCCGCGGGTGGCCTCATCGCCGGCGCCGCTGTGTTCTTGGCGTGCTTGACCACGAACGTGACGCTCGCCGCACTCTTTGCCGAGTACTTGCGGCGCGAGTTTTTCCAAGGGCGAGGAGGTCTTGCGCTGCCGCTTAGCCTTACGTTGGGCGTCACCGCTGCGATGGCCAACATTGGCTTTACCGGAATCATGCAGGCGCTTGGGCCCGTGCTCGAAGTGCTCTATCCTGGATTGATCGCGCTTTGCCTTTACAACATCTATGTGTCGAGAAGAGTCGTCTCGCCATCGACGTAATACCATTGGCCGTCTGCACTGCGCTTAAAACGGCTTTTTTCGTGCAACCGCACTCGGCGGCCCTGCTGCTTGATTTCCGCGATGAACTCCACCCAATCCTCGCCAAAAGCGACAATCGTGAGTCCACAAAAAGTCGACTCTTTGCAGAACGCCGCAATTTGGGACGCATCGACTTGTTTTTCCCATGTGCGTTGGATATATGCCACGAGACCGAGTGCATAGGCGCTGTATCTGGAGCGCATCAGCTCGAGCGCGGTTGGAGCGGGGAGACCGTCGTGAAAGCGCTTGCAGCAGTTCGCGTAGTCTAGACCACTGCCGCAGGGGCACCGACTAAATGGCACTCAGTACCTTCAATAAGACCGCAATCGCTACGGGCGTGCGAATGATTTTAAGGCCAAATAATTTGTGAAAAATGCCCGTCACGGTCAGGACGATGAGGGCGGGGTAGGTGTATTCGAGGATCGGCGCAATGAATTGCATGATGCCTGAAAATTGGAGCGTCGAGATGCAAAACGCAATCCCAAGCGTGGTCACTAGGGCGACGCCCATCGGCAATCTGTCTTTAGAGACTTCTCGTTTAAGGAAATCGGCAAAGAGCGAGGCGAGGACGATCGCCGTGGTTAAACAGGCGAAAATCGCCGCCATGGCCACAGCGGGCGCGGCCCATGGCCCCAGTGCTTGCTGAGCCACGATCCCCAGCATTTCTTGTGGTGGGACGTTTTGGAGGATGGGAGCATAGAGAGAACCCAAGAGCACGAGCACAAAATAGATCGAGGAGAGCAGCCCAGCGCCGATGAAGGAGGCTTTGAGGAAGATGGGGAGGGACGCTGCTGGTGTTGTCGCATTGCCCGAGTGCTCGCGAAGATGTTTAATCACAAATGCGGAAAAGAAGAACGCAGCGAGCAGGTCCATCGTTTGGTAGCCCTGGAAGATTCCGTGCTTAAAGCTTTGCCAGCTCCCTGTGAGGGCCGTCGTCGGAAGGTCGTTGCCCATCAGCCCAAATGCCGCAATGCATGCCAGAGAAAGGAGCAAGAGCGGAGTGAGCACAACGCCAAGAAGCGGCACAATTTGGTTTTTGCGGATTGTGAGTGCGAAGATGATGCCGCAACCGATCAGACTGAAAAGCCACAGCGGTGTCTCTGGAAGGACGAGTTTGAATGCGCCGTGCGCCACGGTGATGCAGCGCGCAAGAACGCCAAAGGGCCCCATGAGCGCGAGCGCAATCAGCGGCACCCAAAAGGTCGCCCGCTTGCCCAGCCGACTGAAGAAGGCGGAAGAATCTCCGTTGAAGAGGAGCATCGCGAGAATGCCTAAAAATGGAACCACAACGCCTGTGAGAAGAATGCCGAGCGATGCGAGCAAATAATGGCCTTGGCTCCACTGCCCTACCAGCAGCGGAAACACCAGATTGCCCGAGCCGAAGAACATCGAGAACATCGCCAGGCCCGTCGAGATGATGAGTCGTTTATTTTTCATGGGAATTAATGCTAAGTGACCTGAGCTTAAAACTAAAGCCAAAAAAAAGAGGTTGACCCTCAAATAATTCGTTGATAGAAGGCGAAGAAACCAGAGGTGTGCTTATGTTTCATCCGCTCATTGGCCCAATCACCGCAATCGTGGCCGGAATCTTGATTCTCATGTATCCACAGATCTTGAACATCGTCGTGGCGATCTATTTGATTCTAAGTGGAGTACTCGCGATCGTCGGTCGATAGAGCGTTCAAAAATCTCTTGTCAAATTATTGAGCTGGAACTAGTATTTTCAGCCTTTAACGCAAGAGGTGTTATGCTTTGTCGTCTGCTGCTCTCCGCCCTGTTCTCCATCAACCTCCTTCACGCTTCGATCTTTGATTGGTCCGCCCCCCTGTCTCCCAAAGCAGAGCGGGCCCGCTTCGTCCTTGAGGGAATGGATCCGCTCATTGAAAAAGCCCTCAAAGACTTCAATATTCCAGGCCTTGCCATTGGCGTGGTGATAGACGGCCACGTCGTCTTAGCCAAAGGATATGGAGTTCGCGATGTGGACGCGGGGACGGCTGTGAACGCTCAGACGATTTTTCCCATTGGTTCATGCACGAAGTCGTTCACGACCTTTGCATTTGGGATGCTTGCAGAACAGGGGCTTTTGGGTTGGGATAAGATCGTAAGCGATGTATTGCCCGAATTTCGGTTGTGGGATGAATACGCCTCGCAGCATGCGACGTTTCGCGATCTCGTCGCGCACCGCACCGGCCTTTCTCGGCACGATTTCATGTGGTATAACTCCACAACCTCACGCGAAGAATTGCTCCGCAAAGCCCGCTATCTTGAGCCGATTTACCCTTTCCGCGAGCGGTATCATTACAACAGTCTCATGTACGTCATCACTGCGATGGCGATCGAAAAAGCTTCGGGAAAGACATGGGAAGAGTTCATGCGTGCGAACATTCTCAATCCGTTGAAAATGCATTCGACCAATTTTTCCATTGAAGAGCTGCAAAATTCGAGCAACATTGCGTCTCCCTATATCGACAAAGGGCGTGGCCAAATCAAGAAAGTGGCCTATCGGGCATTTAACAACGTGGCGCCGACCGCAGCGATGAATTCCAATGTGAACGATTTAAATCATTGGATGAAGATGTTGCTCTCCCATGGGACGTATAACCACAAGCGACTCATCTCTGCTGGCTCCATTCAAGAGATGCAAAGTCCCCAAATCATCAGCTCAGGATATCCTGAACTCAGCGAACTATTGATCAATTCCTATGGACTTGGTTGGGACATTCTCTCCTATCGAGGCCACTATTGTGTAGGCCATGACGGAGGGGTCGATGGATTTACCTCAGCGCTTTGCTTGCTTCCCCATTCTGGAATTGGGGTCGTCGTCTTATCCAATAAGAATCGGGCGAGTTTACCCCGCTACGTCGTCTATGAAATCTTCGATCGCGTGCTCGAATTGCCCTTGCGCGGCTGGCTTCAGCTAGGACTCGAGACAGTTCAGAAGACGCAAAGCGAAGAGTCGCCCGATGGGAAAAAAGAAAACAAGCAACGCAAGCAGAATACAGCGCTCAGCCATCCCTTATTGAGCTACGAGGGATTTTACGAGCATCCGGCCTACGGAGTCCTCACCATCGAAAAGAGAAAAGAGCAGCTCTACGCAACGCTCCACGGCATCACCTACGTCCTCGATCACTGGCACTACAACGTCTTCAACATCGCCGAAGAGTTTCCCGACATTTTATTCTCTCGCCAAGGAGAAAAAGTCTGTTTTAGCGACAACATCTCAGGCGATGTAGACGAAGTTGCAATCTCATTTGACTGGGGAACGCCGCCCATCCGCTTCAAGAAAAAGCCCGACGAAAAATTGTCCAACCTAAGCTATTTCCGGCAATTTACCGGAGCCTATCAGTTCTACAACCTGGTCGTAGAGGTCGCAATCCAAGATCGAGCCTTGGTCGCCATGATGCCCGGTCAACCCCTGTACGAGCTCAATCCCACCTCCGAAAACGAATTTCAGGTCCGCGAGAAGCCCGGCTACTCGATCCGCTTCGTAAAGCGCCCCGACGGGACAATCGAGGAAGTGCAGCTAATCCCTCCCTATGGAGGGACATTCTCCGCGCGGCCTAAAGTGTAAGTTGCTTATATTCAGTGGCTTGATAAATATCTGATTTTTCGCAGGTAATTAAATTAATTGTTACTATTGAATTAAACTTTGATTTAACCTTATAATAAAATATAAACAATAAACATAGATGCTTTCCCCCGCAGAGAGGGTCCCCTTTGG
>CAYGHT010000087.1:0-6617 GCA_964349755.1 uncultured bacterium | reverse complement strand
AGTGGGACATTTGTTCACAGAGCGCCTCGAGATCCTGATCGGAATACCGGATCGAAGATAAATCGGGAAATGCCGCTTTGGCCATCTGGACAATTTCTTTGCCTTGACGGAGGGCTAAATTTGTTTTTTCTCCGGCAACGTCTTCTAAGCAACACACAATCACATCAAAATTGCCCAGTTTGGACAGCTGATCGGGCCAAGTTTCAATGACGGTCACATGGTTCGGATGGCATGCTGCGATGAGAGCACTGACATCGGCATTGGCTCCGATCTGGAGCACATTTCCCGATGGTTTCAGGGTATCGATGAGGGCTTTGCAAGCTTTTTTGTTCATATTCTTGAGTTTCCCAATTTTTTGGCTCGACAGGGCTGTTCTCTGGGCAATCTGCTGCGTTGCCCTGCTTCGGCAACCCACAAGGGGTTGCCTGCATCGGGTACCCGCCTTCGGCGGCGCCTTGCATATTTCCCAGATAACAGCCCTGTCGAGCCAAAAATTTGGGAAACTCAAGCATATTGAAGAAAATAGTTTTTCAACCTATGGTGCCAGAAATGAAGATATTCGAAACCGCCAAGTTGAGAAAGGCAACAGCCCTCATTGCAGCGGACCGTTACAAAACAGCAAAAACGATACCCACAGTGTTTCACTTTGAGCCCTGTCTTTTCGAGACAGCTGGACGGAGAATGCAGACTGTGGAAATAAAACACGCTTCCATCGACGGCAAAGACATCTATCTCCTCGATAACTTTTTCTCTGCACAGGAAACCAGCGCAATGCAAACCTTTTCCCAACAAGCTGCATTCAGCCGGGACATTTTCGGCAGCGCAGAGAGCATCGGCAAGGGTCAAAGACCGGCGCGCTCGATGAACAGCCAAGAAAAATGGGAATTTTTCTCCCACCCGCCGGAGGCGGTCGAAGCGATCTACCAATGGTTTTGCTGGCTCAGCGTACGGCTCGATGCGGAAATCTCCACATTTCCGTGGGATCTGTGTCATCAAGACATCAGCTCTCCTGCCATTGCCACCAACCGGGTCGATGCCCAATCTGCCGAATGCATGGAGATGGGAAAACACCGCGATGTCGATCCCGAACGGGGCCTCGCGTTTGGCCTCTCCGCGCTCTATGGACAGGGCCATCATCTCGAGCCATTTGCCAACGGAGCTCCTGGTAAACCCTGGCTGGTTTCCGTAATGCTGTACACGACCGACGAAAACTTTTCCCCTGCCTACGGCATGGGAACCGTATTTTGCAACGAGCAAAAAGAGACTGTTTTCCGGGCTGAATGCAGATCGATGCGGCTGGTGCTTTTCGCAGGGGACATCATCCATAGCATTGAGGAATCGAGGCTGCCGCTGGGAAGCTCGTCGGGAAGAGTTTCGTATGTGTTTAAATTAGCGATTAATCCTCGACGGACAGACCAATGCGTGAAGGAGCTGTTTTCGCAGTTGGTTTCCTCTTTTTCATCATGAAGGGAAAAATCTTTCTCGAAATGTAACAGAAAAACCCAGTCATCGCGACTGGGTTTCCCTGTTACATTTCAGCCAGTAAGCACACGTCCTGATGGCTTGGCACGGTTTGTGCACCTTTATTTAGCGCAATAACAACTAAATGGAGGCTCTCATGAAGCAAAAAGACCTGATCCGCAAGATCGCAGCGCTTGAATCGGCCAATGACCAGCTCGCGGCGGAACTCAATTATCTCGAGCAGCTCACTCGCTCTTTGGGGTTTGCAGATGGGCTCAAGACATTGAAGGCGGCGGCCATTGAGATGCTTGAGACCGACCAGAAGAACGACGTTAGCTCAGAAGGTGGAGCCAATCCTCCGCGCTCCAATTGAGGGGCTCATCGCTTAGGAGCTCATCGGCTTGCGTGTTTTTGCGCGCCTTGAGTTGCAGCATCTTTTCCTCGATGGTGCCGGGCGTCAGATAGCGCTGCACAAAGAGGGTGCGGCGCTGGCCGATCCGGTGGGCGCGGTCGATGGCTTGGCGCTCGACGGCGTCGTTCCACCAAGGATCGAGCAGGATCACATGCTCGGCTGCAGTGAGGTTGAGGCCGACGCCTCCGGCCTTCAGGCTTAAGAGGAAGGCTTGCGACTCAGCGCTGTTTTGAAACGCATTGACTGCGATCTCGCGCTCCTCGCTCGAGAGCGAACCGTCGAGATACAAGGCTTCGATTCCGAGCGCCTTGAGGTCTTTGCGTAGCAGTTGCAGCATCGTCGTGAACTGACTGAACACCAGCGCTTTGCGTCCCGACCCCATCACCTCGTCAAGATCAGCACCTTTTTGCCCTCTTGGAGCAAGGCCGCAACGTCGTCCATTAACTTCTGAGGCTTCGCACCGCTCACCATCTCGCCGATCAACCGCGGATCGAGCGCAATTTGCCGGAGGCGCAAAATCGCCTCGAGCACCTCCATGCGGTGCGCCGCGAGCCCGTCCATCGACACTTTGGTGAGCAGCCCACTCTTCAATGCACTCAGTGTCCGGTCGTACACGGCTTGCTGTTCTTCCGTCATGCTGACCCACACGGGATGATCCACTTTCTCAGGTAGTTGGAGCGCCACGTCGCTTTTTTTGCGCCTCAAGATGAAGGGGCGCACTTTGAGACGAACTTCCAAGCGCTCAGCTTCTTGGAATTGCTTTTTAGAGCCGAGCAGATCGGGCATCAAGAACCGGAACTGGGACCAGAGTTCCTCCGGCGCATTCTCTACGGGCGTGCCCGTGATGGCGATTTTGAAGCGGGCGCGGAGCTTTGAGGCGGCGTCTGCGGTTAGGGAGCTGGCCGTCTTGATGGCGTTTGCCTCGTCGAGCGCAACGGCCTCAAACTCAATTGTCTCGAAGAGCGAAGCGTCGCTCCGCAGGAGCGCGTACGAGGTCAAAATGACCGGGAGTCCAGCGAGCTCTTTAAGACGCTCTGGCCCCGCATGGACATACACTTGAGCGCTTGGCCAAAAGCGCGTGATCTCGGAGCGCCAGTTGAAGAGGAGCGAGGTGGGGGCCACGATCAAAAGCGGCAATTTTGTCTGGAGTTGGGAAAAAAATGCCAGGACCTGGACAGTTTTGCCCAGTCCCATCTCGTCGGCGAGCAGGGCTCCCAGCCTCCAGCGGTGCAAAAGCCCAAGCCAGGCAACGCCCGTTTGCTGGTAGGGGAGCAGCTGGCCGCAAAACCGGGAGTCCAGGGGGGCGGGCTCGAAGCTGACCCCATTTTGGAGGGCGGCTGCTGCAGCGCGGAGCCGCTCATCCCACACGACGTTTGTCTCTTCGAGCAATGGAAGTAGCGCGCCGATGTGGGTTCGTGGGATGGGAAGCGCATCTTCGACCCATTCGCCCTCGAGGCGAGGCAATGCTGGGGCGTCGAGGAGCCCGACGCGTTCATGATCGAGATCGAGAAGGGGGCGCGTGTGGGTGAGCGCTTTTTGTAGTGGCGCTTCTTGCGCTCCGAAGCTCACCGAGCCGGTGAGTCGCAGGGCGTCTGCTGATTCAGCGATGTGCGCGTTGTAACCGGTTTGGCGCACGATCTGTTTGCCGCGTGCATCGACGCAAATCCAGCCAAGCTCGAGCAGAAAGCGAAGCGTTTTAGGGACTTTGTCGACAGCGCAATGGTAGCGCGAAGTTTCAACGTGACGGCGCTGATAGCCAGCTTCGATTAGATCGCGCTCCCACTGCAATTCATCCGCTTTTAAGCGGCTTTGGCCGTGAATGTGCGGGCAGAGATCGTCGAAGTCGATGCGGCCCACATCCGGGTACTCCATCCAGAGATTCGCAAACGAGCCGCTTGCATCGGTGAGCTGTAGACGCGGCAGTACGCGGAGCGGGACTCGGGGGGCAGTGGCCCAGAGGATCGGCGGCTCTTCCTCGAGAAATTTCTTTTTTTGGACGCCTTCGAGCGTCGCGGGGCCTTGCGCGAAGAGTTGAATCCATTTCCAGGGTAGCGCGGTATTGAGCTCGAACCATTGCCCCTCGTGGATGCCCCAGGGAGGCGAGCCGGGGAAGAGCGTCGAGATCGCGGAGAGGGGAGCGCGCGTCAGCGTGGCCTCGAGCGTGGCGCTCATCGGCGAGTGGAGTTGGCCGCGGAAAATGAGCATTTCTTTCTGCGGGCAAGCTTCAAGTGGCTTGCCTTGGAACAGCAAGCGCCCCGTCTTCGCCATCAGCCGAATGGCCTCATTGGATACAGGTGCTGGGAGTTCGATCTCCTGAAATGAGAGCGTGTCTTTGGATTGCGTGCTGCGCGTTTTCAGATGCAGCTTGATGAGCAGCTCGAGTGCTTGTGCGTCGGTACTTTGGGCGAGGTTGCGGAGCGTGTCGAGATACAAGATCTTGCGCGAATTTGCTTCTGCCAGCTTAATGCATAGAGCGCCGCTGGCCTTTATTTCGAGGCGATATTGGAGCACTTGAGTTTCCCAAATTTTTGGCTTAACAGAACTGTTCTCTGGGCAATCTGCTGCGTTGCCTTGGCTTCAGCAACCTACAAGAGGTTGCCTGCATCGGGTGCCCGCCTGCGGCGGCGCCTTGCATATTTCCCAGATAACAGCTCTGTTAAGCCAAAAATTTGGGAAACTCAAGTGCAGCATTTGCGGAACGGCTTAGGGTTCTCAGGCTCTAAAAGAGGACGCACGCGCCCACTCTCCATGCACGCAGCGCAGCAGCATCCACGACGTTGCTTGACACAATCCACGCACGACACGAACAGAGCATTGCAGTCTGCATTCGCGCAGTTGTAGTACACGTCGGTGCTAGCCCCGCAGCCTGTGCACTGCGCAATCGGAGGAGCCTCTTGGTTAGAAATTGGCACGACGAGCCGGTCGTCGAAGACGAAGAGCTTGCCTTTCCAGTGCTTTTGTCCTTCGTCGAGGCCATATTGGATCACTCCGCCGTCCAGCTGGTACACTTGCTCAAACCCTTCTTGTTTGAGGAGCGCCGAGTAAAACTCGCACCGAATGCCTCCGGTGCAGTACATGAGGAGCTTGGTCCGTTTGGGATCGCGCGTCTCGCGAAGTTGCTTGGCATAGGCGGGAAATTCGCGGAATGTCTCGATGGGGGGAAGCTCTGCACCCTCGAAGTGGCCGACCGCCGACTCATACGTGTTGCGCACGTCGAGAACTAGCGTATCTGGGTCCTTGGCCTCGAGCATCTGGCTCCATGCAGCAGAGGAGAGTGGCTCGGCTCGGTTTTCGATCTCGACGTCGCAATCTAGGGCCACGAGTTGACGCCGGTATTTGATGGTGGCTTTCGGGAACGCGTGCTCCTTGGCTGGGTGCACTTTAAACGAAACATTGGAGAAGCGGGGGTCGCTGTGGAGCCACTGCATGTACTCTTGCGCGGCCGCCGCGCTCCCGCTCATTTGGCCATTGATCCCCTGCTCTGAGATGTAGATACGCCCCTTGAGATCGCGCGTTCGAAAAAAATCTTGATGGCGGACGACGTCTGAATGCGGGTCGTCGAGGGGCGTAAGGGCATAGTAAGCTAAGACGAAGTAGTCCATAGAGGAGGCGAGTATAGCGGGCGGGGCTGCTTGGCTTCAAGCTTCAATTGCTTCAATTACTTATTGTCCCAAAACGGAGCTTTCGATAGAATTCCCTTTTTTCTAAAGACAACCGGAGAACCAATGGCTCGTTATAGAGGTCCTAAGAACCGCATCGCTCGGAGATTTGCTGCAAACGTTTTCGGAAAAGCTCGCAATCCGATGCTCCACAAACAACATCCGCCTGGCGCGCATGGCGCGAAGCGGAAGAAGAAATCTGACTTTGGCGTGCAGCTCGATGAGCGGCAAAAGCTCAAGGCTGTTTACGGCATGCTGTCGCAAAAGCAGCTCGTGAATGCATACCACAAAGCGGTCCAGCACAAAGGAAATACCGTTCAATTGTTGAGCGAATTTCTCGAATGCCGCTTAGACAATGTCGTCTATCGACTTCGCTTTGCAGCGTCAATTTTTGGCGCGCAGCAGCTCGTATCGCATGGACATATTCAAGTGAACGGGAAAAAAGTGGATCGACGTTCTTTCCTCGTACGCCCTGGCATGACGGTGTCGATTAAGCCTGCATCGCGTCAGATGAAGGCGATTGTCGCGGCGCAAGAAGGCGCGGGTCGCGATGTACCGGAGTACCTCGCGTTGGAAGGAGATAAGTTCTCTGGCAAACTGCTCGTGTCTCCACAGCTCGATCAAGTACCACTTCCGCTTCCGATTAATCTTTCACTTGTTTGCGAGTTTTTGTCGCACACTTCGTAAAACCATTTGCTTTTCATTCGCTCATTGCTATAGTGGGCGAATGGAACCATACCCAAAGGATTTCCCTATGAAAAGACACACATTGACCAAGTTATTCATTCTCGGTGCTACCGTGGCGCTCGCCGTTGCTTGCCAAGCGAAAAAGCCGCAAGCGCAACCTCCAGCTTCGAAACCAACAGAGAAAAAAGAATCGGGATGCTCACAAGGCAACTGCAAGTCGTCGACTTCTGCAGTCACCCCTGCGGCTCCTGCAGCACCAGTAGCCGTCGAACGGGCAAGCAGCCCATCACCTGCCGCTGCACCTAGCAAAGCGGAGAGCGCAACTGTTTCGGCTCCAGCAACTGCACCCGCAGCTCCTGCCGTGCTAGAGAAGAGCTCGATCGCAGCTCCTGCTGTGC
>CAYGHT010000086.1:0-6664 GCA_964349755.1 uncultured bacterium | reverse complement strand
ATAGGCAGAGGTTTCTTGGTAGTATTGCATGAGCAATCCGACGACCTCCAGGGGTTGGTCTTCCATGCCTTGGATATAAAAGTCCACCTCTGAGCCAATTTGATGGCGCGAGGTTTTGTTTTCCTTGCATGGATCGGCGTACGCATTGTGGGTAGGACAGCGATGGCCGCACGTGATGATGACGCGACGGCCCGTTTTTTTTTGGAGAAAATTAAGAAGATCGAGCAAGGCGGGGTAGACGTTTTCTTTTCCTCCGATGATTGGAAGACCGTGACGGCTGCACCCTTCGCAATCGACTAAGGGGGTCGGCGAGACGGCGATGTCGAGGAGAGGAGCGTTTAGTGGATTGCCTCGGCAGCGGAAAAACTCCTTCGTGATTCGAGGGAGATTGGATTCTATTTCCCAAGGATAGGGGGCTCTTGGGCGGTGTTCTGGAACTCCAATGGGGGCGAATATGTCATTGGAGCTTCGGTAGATATACTCAGATTTGGCATTTTGTTTGCGGAGCTTTTCTTTTTCGGAGCGCTCGAGACCGGAGCACGCAGTCAACGCCCATAGACACACTCCCATGGAGATTAATGTTGGAATCCGTATAGTCCGGTCAATGGGGCCCATAGAGAAGACAACCTATCAGGAGGGTAGACGAGGTGTCAATGAACAATTACTCCTCACCTCTGTGCTTCAAAAAATTCGGGAAGGCTTCCTTTTCATCGACTTAGAGGGCGTCATCGCGGTTGCGAACGATGCCGCAGGACTCATGACTCAAAAAAAGCCCGAGACGCTCATCGGAAAGCGGTTTTGGGAAGTCTTGCCCGATGAACACTTTGGATTTTCTCTAAGAGAAGCGCTTTTGTACGGCTTGGCCCACCGCCAACTCTTCAAGAGTTATCCAGAACGGGAACTCGAAATCTCCACATTTTTTCTCTATGACGGCCCTCGCCATCAGCATGGCCTTGCGGTGCTTTTAAACGACTTGTCAGAAAAACAAAAATTCCAGCAGACGCTTACTCGGATAGAGCGGATGAAAGAAATTGGCGAAATGACTACCAAAATCACTCATGAGATTCGCAATCCTCTCGGCGGCATCCGCGGATTTGCGATGCTCCTTTCCCGCGGGTTGAAAGAGATGCCACATCTTCAAGACATGGCAGTCCAAATCACGGAGGCGACCAAAACGCTAGAGCGCCTTGTGACCACTGTACTCCAGTACGCCCGTCCTCTTCAGGTCGAGCTTCGCACACAAGATTTGGCAACGTTCCTCCAAAAAACGGCGCGCTTCATCAAGGCGGACCCAGCGTTTCCATCGACAGTGCATCTCTTTGTTCACGGCGTCCAAGAACCACAGCTTGTGCCATTTGATCCAGCAGCGCTTCAGAGCGCTTTATTGAATCTCGCAGTCAATGGCTGGCAGGCGATGCCACATGGGGGAACCCTCACGTTATCCCTCATGCGCTCGGACAACCAATGCCAAATTACAGTCGCCGATACGGGAATCGGCATGAGCGCGGAGCGTCTGGCGAATTTGTTTGAGCCACTCTTCACCACCAAACAAAACGGCAATGGCTTAGGTCTTGTCGAGACAAAAAAAATCGTTGAAGCCCATGGAGGTCGCATCGATGTCCGTTCGACGCCCCAGCACGGGACGAGCTTCACAATTACCTTAAGGCGATCATGATTGAAAAAATTCTCGTCGTCGATGACGACACGTTCATGCGTGGATTCATAACAGAAACGCTCCGACGCCTCGGCAAAGAGATCGTTGCCGCAAGTGATGGGGCGGAGGCCATTCGCAAAATCGAAGAAGAATCGTTCGATTTGGTGATTTCCGATATTAAAATGCCTTTCAAAGATGGTCTCGATGTTCTGAAGGCCGTCAAAGCGTGTTCGCCCCAAACGCTCGTGATCTTGGCCACTGCGCACGGCACCGTCGAAACAGCAGTCGAAGCGATGCGCCTTGGAGCCTGGAATTTTTTGCTCAAACCGTTTTCTCCGGACGTCCTAGAAACCGTCGTATTGAAAGCCGAAGAGCATCTCGCGCTCATTAAAGAAAATCGGTTTTACAAAGAAGAGCTTAGGGTTGGAAAATGTGCTGAGTTCATCGCTGAGAGCCCTGCGATGAAAAAGTTGCGCTCCGACCTTGAGAAAATTGCACAAGCAAACGCCAGCGTCTTCATCACCGGCGAATCGGGGACCGTAAAAGAAGTGATCGCCGCCGCCATCCATCAGCTCTCCGCGAGATCCGCGCAAGCCTTCATCAAAGTGAACTGCGCCGCCATCCCAGAGGCGCTCGTAGAATCTGAATTCTTTGGTCACGAGCGAGGCGCGTTCACGGGCGCGTTGGCGAGAAAAACGGGGCGATTCGAACTTGCCGACAAAGGAACGCTGCTGCTCGACGAAGTGACGGAGATCCCTTTGAGCCTTCAAGCAAAACTTCTTCGCGCCATTCAGGAAATGGAATTTGAGCGCGTTGGAGGAACAAAAAGCATCAAAGTGAACGTTCGCTTCATCGCCACGTCCAATCGGAGCATGCTCGAGGCAATCGAGTCGAGGGTGTTTCGCGAAGATCTGTATTACCGCCTCAACGTCGTGCCCGTCCACTTGCCCCCTTTGCGAAAACGCCCCGAAGACATCGCGCCTTTAGCAGAGCACTTTTTGCGAAACTTCTGCCGCGAAAACCATAAACCGATGAAACAATTCACAAGCCAAGCATTAGACACTCTCCTCGCATACCATTGGCCAGGCAATGTGAGAGAGCTGGCCAACATCATCGAGCGAACCGTCGTTCTCGACTTCGATCCGCTCATCGACAAAGAGCATTTGTATTTGGACGCCCTGCCACCGACAAACTCAAAAGAACAAAAAATAAAAATGCCCGTTGGAATTACCTTGCACGAGCTGGAAAAGCGACTCATCCTCGAGACGTTTGAGGCGGCAAGTCAAAACCGAACCAAAACCGCTGCGACGCTTGGAATCAGCGTGCGCACCTTGCGCAACAAGTTGCATGAATACGGCCTAGAGAGCAAGGAATTGGACTAATTCCTCAAATGCTGTACGATTCAGTTGGCAATTAGAAGGAACCTTATGGCAAAACCCATCTCTTCAGAGAATGCTCCCTACAACATCTCGATTTTCGGCAAACACTACACCTTGACCGACGCCCTTAAAAACTACATCTTCGACAAGTTCACTCGCGTGGACCGACTCGCAGATCACATCATCGATGTCACCGTGACACTCGATCTCCAAAAAACCCAGCACAATTGCTCGATCTTGATGAACTTCATTCACTTTCACATCCGCGTGCATGCCACAACCGACAACATGTACTCGGCCATCGACAAGTGCGCAGATCGACTCGTTCAACTCATCCGCAAGTACAAATCAAAGCTCCAATCCAAGCGATTCAAAGACCTCACCACCGTGGATATTCACGTCAATGTGATCAAGCCACTGAGCGATGACGTGAGAGCGATCAATGACGAAATCGAAGCCGAAAATGCACACAAAGAAGAAGAGCGCTTCCAGCTCCATCAAGTGGTCGCAAAAGAAACGATGAAACTCAAGACCCTCACACAAGGCGAAGCCATCATGAAGATGGAAATCACCGACGAGCCGTTCTTGATTTATCGCTCTGAAGAGGACCAATTGCTCAAGGTCATCTACCGGAGAAAAGATGAGCACTACGGCCTCGTCCAAATCCAGTAGGATTTACGATCCGATTCGACGACGCCATGTTGCTGACACTCCCGAAGAGCGCGTGCGCCAAGCGCTGCTCTACCAGATGCTCGGAACGTTAGCGTTTCCTAGAGGACTCATCGCAGTTGAAAAGAAGATCGAGTCCACTGAGCGAAGAGTGGACATCCTCGTCTATGCAGTCCAAGGCAGTGAATTAAAGCCATTGCTCCTCGTCGAGTGCAAAGCCGAGCAGCAAGATGAAGTAACATGGGCCCAGGCAGTCGGCTACAACGACACACTGGCAGCGCCATTTGTATGCATTGCCCATGCGGGCGGTATCCGCACCTTCTGGCGAGAATCCATGCAGCTGAAATCCATTGGATTCTTGCCGCCCTACGCGCAGCTTGTGCAACGCCTCAACGAAACGCCTAAACGTGCACTGTGAACGCTTCTTCACGCCGGACGGCCAGCTCCTCTCAGAGCATTGGTTTCTCGAAAAGCACCCTGAAGGCGTTTGGCGCGAGTACTACGCAAGCGGCGCGCTCTACCGAATCTTGCGCTTCCAGCAAGGACACAAAGACGGCGTCCAAGAAGCCTTTTACCCAGACGGCACGCTCAAAACCCGCGAACACTACGCGGCGGGCAAACGCGACGGCGAGACCCTCCTCTATTGGCCAAACGGCCGCTTGAAAAGGCGAAGCTCGTTTGCCGAAGGGCGTCTCATGAAGGACGAAATTTATGAAGACCGCTGAAGCTCAATTCGGTGAGCGATTTCCTAAATACGCCCTGCTCGCTCCCCGCTGGATTCCTAAAGTTCCGACGCCCTGTGAACTCAAGATCCACAACCTGCAACTCAACACTGTCGAAGTCCTCTACGTGTTTGGCCTACGGATCGAGGCGTATCTGTTACTCAAAGAGTGGCTCCACGCCAATCCAGAGCGCCAGCTCGTTTTCCTCGAAGAGGATGAAGGGATCATCGCTGCGGCCATTCTAGATAACGCCCTGTCGCTATCTGATCCTCAAGTCGATCTCGAATGGCTTCAACAAGGCCCTCAGCGCAACGCGCAGCTCATCGCGCTGGCTGAGCGCTATCCAGCCAAGCGCATTGAAACAGTGAACTGCACGTCCAAGCCATTCAAGCTAGAAAGCCTTACCCTCTTGCGCAAGACAACGCTTTCGCACGCCCATTTCACCGATCGCTTGCACAGTTTTCAGCTGTTTCACAACTTCGTGCGCAATACCCAACATCTTCCCCACATGTTTTACGCAAACGGCCTGCGCGGAGCGTTTCAGGGCGTCCCAGCCATCGTTTGCGGCGCTGGACCCTCGCTCCAAAACGCCATCTCGCTCCTCAAAGAGCTCGATGGAAGAGCGCTCATCATCGCAGGCGGCTCGACTCTGGCCGCGCTCAGCGCAGCGGGTGTTGAGCCCCACTTTGGAATGGCCGTCGATCCCAATGAGGAAGAAATGCGCCGCTTTGAGCAGAGCTTTTGCAATGAGTGTCCCTTGCTCATTTCCACCCGCGTGTACCCGGGCATCTTCCGGACGTGCAACGGCCCCTTTGGCTACATGCGCTCCGGGATTGGCGGCGCATGCGAACTGTGGCTCGAAGACGCGCTCGGACTCAATGAGCCACAGATCGCTCAACACCTGTCCGAGGAGTCCATGTCGGTCACCTCCACTTGTTTAGCATTTGCTCAGTACATCGGATGCACTTGCATTTTGCTCAGCGGCGTGGACCTCGCTTACACCGACGGCAAGCGCTATGCGACAGGGGTGATGAAAGAAGAGCTCAAAAACAAAAGCCAAGCGCTTTCCTGCAGCACCGCAGACCAAATTCTCTGGAGAAAAGACAAGAGGGGAATGCGCGTTGCAACTGCCGTGCGTTGGGTCATGGAAGCCGCCAGCATCGCCCACCTTGCCAAATGCCATCCAGAAATCCGCTGGATCAACACCACCGAAGGGGGGCTGTCCATTGCAGGCCTTGAGGAGATGTCGCTGAAACGCGCAGCGAAGGAATGCTTGAGCAGCTGGTGGGATTTACGCGGAAAAGTGACGCAGCAAATCGCGCTCAATCCACTCCCCGCATTGCCTGGAGCCGCGCTCGTTGAATTTCGTGCGAGCTTGGAGCGCTTGATTGAACACCTCGAAGTGCTCAACGAACAAAGGCCCGGATCCAAAGCGCTCGCCGAGTTCGAGCTGCACGAAGAAATCGCATACTCCGTGTTGCTCTACGACATGCCAGAGCTCACAAACCAAGCGCTGAGCCGCAAACTGCGAGGACAAAATGAGGCGCTTGCAAAAGCGAAATGGGCGTTGCAACTCCAAATCGCCAAGAAACACTTGGAGCAACTGGTGTGAGCGGATCAGACGAGCGCACCCTCGGCCTCCTCTTGCGCTCCATCCCCTACCTCAGCGCACACCGAATTTTAACCGTACTGAGCCCCGAGAGCGGCGTCCTATCGCTCATGGCAAAAAGTCATGGCAAAGGATCCAAACAACCATGGAGCGGCCTCACAATCCCTTTCGTGCTTGCAGAATGGGTTTATCACCCCGGTAAGAAAGAGATCAGTCCACTCATCGATGGAACCTTGATCGACCCACTCGCCTCCCTGAAAAATGACTACAAATGCTTGATGGCCGCAGGACAAATCGCGCAAGACTTGCTCCGCACTCAAATGCCCGGCAAACCCGCGCCGAGTGCGTTTGCTTTAGCCGTCGCCTGCCTGCAGCGGTTGAGTGAGTTCGCAGACCCCATGACGCTCGCCGCCGTGTTTCGCTTGAAGCTATTATTCTGCGAAGGATTATTCGATCCGGAAGAGACCCGCGGGAGCCTGGGAGAACTGGCAAGAGAGCGCTCGTTCCAAGCGCTTGGAGCAAGACCCTGCAACGAAGCGCTTATAGCCGAGATCGGAGCGCTGTTTGAGGAGCGACTTGGGGGATAAGAAAGAGACATGCACCGAAAGGGACTCGAACCCCTAACCCCTTG